>NZ_JBIRVR010000017.1:0-161833 GCF_044387105.1 Streptomyces sp. NPDC020379 | reverse complement strand
GATGCGGCTGGCCTTGGCGTCGGTGTCGTACGCGCGCATCCACGTTATGCAGACCTGCCGCCCGTGAACTGTCCGGCTTTGCACCGGACCGGACGGTGGCCGGACCTCTCATCAGCGTCTCCGACGGCACCCCTCGGGCCCGGTGACACCACCCCCCAGGTCATACCTTCGACAGGGGGGAACAGTCATGCCGGGCCCGGAGGCCAGCGGCCCTCTTGCAGGACCGCGAAAAACATAACGGGGGGGGGCGGGGGTGACCGGCCGCGCGGCCGTGGAGGACTTCATCGAGTTCGGTGAGGCGTAGGGCACCCCACCCGGCGGACAGGCCGGAATTCGGCTGTCCGCCAAGGGATTTCCACCGCCAGGGCAAGCGGCTCCCATGAGCGGGTAAGAAAAGCCGCTGGTCACCACATGTTCACCTCGCGGCTCTACCCGCATAGATCTCTTGAGTGGTGTCATGCGCACAACAGCCCGGATCGGCCGGGCCTCATTGTGGAGCCCCCCATGCGCTCTTCGTACGGACTCGCCGCCGCCTCGGCCTCCCTGGCGCTCGCCGCCTCCGGCCTGCTCGTCGGCGCCGCCCACGCCACCCCGCACGCCGCGGGCCTCGCCTCCTCGTGCAGCCAGTCGCGGTTGCCGCTGCCCGATCCGACCTGTCAGCCCGGCGCGTACAACCCGGACGTCACGCAGGACACGATCGGCTCGACGATATGCGTGCCGGGCTGGACGAAGACCGTGCGCCCGCCCGTCTCGTACACCACGCCGCTGAAGATCAAGCAGATCGGCGAGTACGGCTACAGCGACACCAGCACCGCGGACTACGAGGAGGACCACCTCGTCCCCCTCGAACTCGGCGGCGCCCCGAGGGACCCCAAGAACCTCTGGCCCGAGCCGCGTTACGGCGATGAGCCCGCCCAGAGCAAGGACACTGTCGAGAACCGGCTCAAGACCGCCGTCTGCGGTGGCGAGGTCACCCTCGACGCGGCGCGTAGCGCGATCGCCCAGGACTGGACCACCGCTCTGTCGAACCTCGGCCTCAACTGACAGCTGTGAGGGCGGGCGGCTGTGGAGGCGGCCGGCGGCGAAGGCAGGGCGGCGCCAGTGGCTGTCCACGCCGTCACCGGGGAACGGCGGCCTGCCGCGAGGTGTGCCAGTTGGTGACGACCGGCCTGTCGACGGTGATGCTGCCGGTCGTCAGGCCGACCGGTCCGGTCGGGTCGCCCTCGCCCACCGAGACCGTGATGTCGGCCAGTTCCTTGCGGCCGCCGGAGTTGGTGGTCTTGGGGTTCATCCCGGCATACGCGGTGATGCCGCCGCTCAGCCTCACCTCTTCGGTGGCGGCCTGTTCGGCCGGCCCCGCCTCGGTGCCGTCGGAGCCCAAGGCCACCACCGGGTGCGCGCCCGGGAGCGTGCAGGTGATGCCCGGCTTGGCCTTCACCGAGATGAGGATGTAGCCGCCGGCCTGTGTCTCGGACCTGGCGCTCCAGGTCAGGTCGTTGGTGCCGCAAGCCTGACCGTAGCCGCTCTTGCCGCCCTTGCCGCCGTCCCCGTCGGCGGACGCCTTGCCGCCCTTGCCGCCGGTCGAACTCCCGCTGTGCGCGCCCGCCGAGTGGCCGGGGGACGCGGAGACCTTGGCGCTGCCTCCCGCGCCTCCGTCCGCCTCCCGTCCGCCCTGGTCCGCGGAGCGCGACGCGCTGGGCGAGGACGGTGCGGCGGCACCGGCCGAGGGGGAAGCGGCGGCATCGGCCTTGCCCCCGCCCCCGCCGCAGGCGCTCAGCGACAGGACGCCGGCCAGCGCCGTGGCGGCCAGGGCGGTCGTGCGGAGGGGGTTCTTGCGCATGGGTGTTCCCGTCGTGGTGATGTGAGTGGTTCGGCCGGACACACGGTGCGAAGCGCACGTCGCTGTCGCCGGGAACGAGCTTCGCGGCCGGGCGGCCGGACCCGCAACGAACTGCGGGAAAGACGGGACGCCGGAATGGTCAAACAGCCTTTGACCTGCGGAAATACCGTCCCCATGGAACGGTCGCCTGGATCGCGCGGACAGGTCGGGAGCGTACGGCGCCACCGATCGGCCCCGTGGCCGTGTCCTCCGCCGGCGGTACGGGCCCGGCCGCGCCCACCGGATCAATACGAATCAACGTGCGATTATGTGACGCTGAGCGAGCGTCATCCCTCGGCCGATGGCGCGTACCGGTGGGGGAGGCAAGCGATGGGTGCGAGCCCGAGCGGCGACGACAAGGTCCTGGACATCAAGACGGCGGACCTGAAGTCGGCGGCACCGGTCTTCCACGAGCAGAGCAAGCACCTGAGCGAGGCGCTCACCACGCTCGTCAAGACGCTCGACGGGCTCGGCAAGCCGTGGGGCGAGGACGACGCGGGCAAGCAGTTCGAGGACTTCTACAGCCCCCAGCAGAAGCTGATCGAGAGCGCCACCGGCACCCTCGTCCTCGGCCTGGTCAGCATCCACGAAGCGCTCACCGACATGTCGGACGGACACGTCGACAACGACGAGCTGATCGCCGGGATGTTCACCAAGAAGGGCGTCGCCGCCGGTGGCGAGCACGGCAAGGGGAGCAAGTGAGCGTCGCCGACGAGGCCAGGCACGTCCTCGAGAAGCTGGGCCTGAAGTGGCCCGATGGCGACCCGGGCAAGCTGCGCGAGGCCGCCGGCGCCTGGCGGGCCTTCGCCGACAGCGTCGACGCGGTCCGTAAGCCCGTCGACAACGCGGCCCGGACGCTCATCCACAACAACAAGGGCGAGTCGATCGACGCCTTCGAGATCTTCTGGTCCCGCTACGCGGGCAAGGGGGACAAGGGCTGGCTGAACGACATCCCCAAGGCCGCCCGCGAGCTGGCCGGGAATCTGGACAAGCTGGCCCACGCCATCGACGACGCCGTCGACAAGCTGTGGACCAAGATCGGCATCGAGGCCGGTGTCATCCTGGCGGGCGTCGGCCTGGCCTGGCTCACCGTTGGCCTCTCGACGGCCGCGTCGGCGGCCGCGGCCACGGCGGTCATCGAGCTCGGCACCGCCGTCGGCGTCACCATCTCCACCGTGGTCGCCGAGGCCGCCGCGACCACCCTCGTCATGGCCGCCTTCGCGGGCGTCGAGTCCGTCACCGTCGACCTGGCCGTCGCCCAGCCCATGAAGATCAGCGCCGGGCTGCAGCAGGGCCTGAGCCTGGACGAGGTCAACGCCGCCGCCAAGGACGGCATGCTCTACGGCGGCCTGTTCGGCGGTTACGGCAGCCTGGCACGCAACAGCGTCGAGGTCGGCGGCATGCGGAACCTGCTGCTCCGGGGTGCCCGCCCCGACCTGGTCGAGCTGCCCGCCGCCGCCCGTCCCACGGAAAACCTCAAGTGCGTCCGGGACCCGATCGACGTCGCGACCGGCGCGATGCTGCTGCCGCAGACGGACGTCACCTTGCCCGGCGCGCTCCCGCTGGTCGTCGAGCGCACCCATCTGTCGACGTACCGCGCGGGCGGCTGGTTCGGCCCGACCTGGGCCTCCACGCTCGACGAGCGGGTCCAGCTCGACGCCGAGGGCGTGGTCTACGCCGCCGCCGACGGCATGCGCCTGGTCTACCCCGTCCCCGTGCCGGGCGAGCCGGTCCTGCCCGTCAAGGGCCCGCGCTGGCCGCTGACCTGGGACGGCATACCCGACGGCGTCATGACCGTCACGGACCCGGCCACCGGTGTCGTACGGACCTTCGGCGGGCTCACCCCCACCGACGTGCCCGGCGCCGTCCAGCTGCCGCTGACCGAGGTGTCCGACCGCAACGGCGCGCGGATCGGCATCGAGCGCACCGCGACCGGCGTCCCGACCGCCCTCCGGCACTCCGGCGGCTACTACCTCGCCGTCGACACCGAGGGCGCGCGCGTCACCGCCCTGCGCCTGCTGGACGAGGCCCCCTCGCCGTACGACCCGGCGGGCGCGCCCGGCCGGGGCACGGATCTGGTCCGCTACGGCTACGACGACGCGGGAAACCTCACAGAGGTCATCAACTCCAGTGGCAAACCGCTGCGGTTCACCTACGACGCCGAGGGCAGGCTCACCTCCTGGACCGACCGCAACGGCATGTCGTACGGCTATCACTACGACGCGCGCAGCCGGGTCGTGCGCACCGAGGGCACCGACGGCTTCCTCTCCGGCAGCCTCGTCTACGACGACGAGCACCGCGTCACGACCGTCACCGACTCGCTCGGCCGGCGGAGCACCTACCGCCACAACGCCGACGCCCGTGTGATCGAGGAGACCGACCCGCTCGGCCACACGACCCGCACGGAGTGGGAGCCGAGGGGCGAGCAGCCCCTCGCCGTCACCGACCCGCTGGGCCGTACGACGCGCTACGCCTACGACGAGGCCGGGAACCTCACCCGTGTCACCCTCCCCGACGGCACCACGGGCACGGCGGCCCACAATGACCGTTGCCTGCCGACCGAGGTCACCGAGCCCGGCGGCGGGGTCTGGCGCCACGCGTACGACGAGCGCGGCAACCTCCTCGCCACGACGGATCCGGGCGGCGCGGAAACCCGTTACGGCTACGACGAGTTGGGCCACCTGGCGTCGGTCACCGACGCCCTCGGCCACACCCGCCGCGTCACCTGCGACGCGGCCGGGCTGCCGGTCGCCGTCACCGACCCCCTCGGCCACACCACCTCCGTCACGCGCGACCGCTTCGGCCGCGTCACCGAGGCGACGGATCCGCTGGGGCACACGACCCGCACGGTCTGGACGCCGGAGGGCAAGCCGAGCCGGCGCGAATACGCGGACGGCACGCACGAGACGTGGGCGTGGGACGGCGAGGGCAACCTCCTCAGCCACACCGACCGGGCGGGCAGCACGACCCGTCACACGGTCGGCCACTTCGACCTCCCGGCCTCCCGCACGGACCCCGACGGCACGGCGTACGCCTTCGCCTACGACACCGAGCTGCGGCTCACGGGCGTGACGAATCCACAGGGCCTGACCTGGTCGTACGCCTACGACGAGGCGGGCCGCCTCACGTCGGAGACGGACTTCAACGGCCGGACGCTGACGTATGAACACGACGCGGCGGGTGGGTTGACGGCCCGCACGAACGGCGCGGGCGAGACGCTCCACTTCGTGCGGGACGCGCTGGGGCGAGTGCTGGAGCAGGGCGCGGCGACGTTCTCCTACGACGCGGCGGGCGGCCTGGTGCGGGCGGTCAACCCCGACGCGGAGGTCGTCCTCGAACGCGACGCGCTCGGCCGCGTGCTGTCCGAGACGGTCAACGGCCGGACGACTTCGTACGCGTACGACGCCGTGGGCCGCCGCATCCGGCGCGTCACCCCGTCCGGCGTCACGTCGACGTGGACGTACGACCCGGCGGGCCGGCCCGTGGAGCTGCGCGGCGACGGTGGCACGCTCACCTTCGCCTACGACGCGGCCGGCCGGGAGACGGAACGGCGCCTGGGCGACGCGGCCGTGCTCACGCAGGAGTGGGACAGGGCCGACCGCCTGACGTCCCAGGTCATCACGGGTCCGGCCGCCCGCATCCTCCAGCACCGCACGTACGCGTACCGCGAGGACGGCTACCTCACGGAGATCCGCGAACTCACCTCGGGCACGCGCCGTTTCGACCTGGACCGCACGGGCCGCGTCACCGCCGTGAACGCCCACGGCTGGAAGGAGACGTACGCCTACGACGCCGCGGGCAATCTCACCTACGCCAAGGCCCCGGCCCACGAGGCGCCGGGCGCCCGCGACGTCGAGGGCACGATCGTCCGCCGCGCGGGCCGCACGACGTACGAACACGACGCGCAGGGCCGCCTGGTCCGCCGTTGCCGCAAGCTTCTCAGTGGCCGGACGCGCACGTGGACCTTCGAGTGGGACGCGGAAGATCGCCTCACGGCGGCGACGACGCCGGAGGGGGAGCGGTGGGAGTACGCGTACGACGCGCTGGGCCGCCGAATATCGAAGCGGTGCGGGGCGGACGAGACGCTGTTCTCGTGGGACGGCACGAGACTGGCGGAGCAGACCGCTCCTGACGATGCGATCACGACGTGGGACCACGCCCCGGGCACGCACCGCCCTCTGACCCAGACGACGGGCGTTCGCCACGCCCCGTCCGGGTCATCGATCGCGCACTTCGCGGAGCCGGCCCCGACGTTCCACGCGATCGTCACGGACGCGGTGGGGACGCCGACGGAACTGGTGACGCCGTCGGGGGAGTTGGCGTGGCAGCGGCGGACGTCTCTTTGGGGGACGGGTTTGCCGGAGCCGCGGGGGGACGGGCCGGAGTGCCCTCTGCGGTTTCCGGGGCAGTACGGGGATGCGGAAACGGGGCTGCATTACAACTACTTCCGGTATTACGACCCGGAGGGGGCGCGGTATGTTACGCCCGATCCCCTTGGGCTTGACCCAGCCCCGAACCATCACACCTACGTCGTCAACCCTCTGGCATGGGCCGACCGACTGGGGCTGGCGCCGTGCAGGGTTCTCTTTCACTACACCACCGAGGAGGGCCGGACGGGGATACTGAACTCCAAGGAGATTTATCATGCATCCGGGCCTGTGCATGCCCGCTTTGGTGACGGTCAGTACTTCACAGATATCGCTCCCGACAGCATAAAGGGGATTAAGAAATCCGACCTGACCCCGCAAGATGTTGAGGCAGGTGGGATATCTGGATATCAGCTGGTGACTCGCCTCTTCGGGCGCCCGACCAGGTGGGGTCTCAATAGAACGACGGACTATGTGGGGGTCGACGTCACGGGCCTCGATATATCCCAAGGCAGGCCCTGGGTGTTCCTTCATCCGAACGACGGACCACTGGATATCACCGACCGGATCGTAACCCACGGAAAGACCTACCAGCCATGACAGACTATTTCACTCTTGCGATCGAAACGGCCGATGGTCGCGACGCTGTCGCATATTACGAATTTGTTGAAACGGTCCCCACGAGGCAAGTTACCAATGTAGGTGATGAGTGGCACACGTCGCGTAGGGATTTCCACCCTGTCATCGGGCCGCTGATCACGGATCAGTTTCTCCAGCCCGGTGAGTTCGATGAGGAGGATAGAATCTCTGCGGAAGAGTTTGAAGCGGTATGGGAGCGAGCCGTAGCTCAGGAGGGAGCATAGTGGCTACCGTCGAACATCGGATCGGAGACTTGTTCGCGGCCTCTGATGTCGATGCCTTGGCTCACGGGTGTAACTGTGCGGGAGCTATGGGGCGTGGTATCGCGCTCGAGTTCAAGCGCCGTTGGCCGTCCATGTACGAGGAATATCGACAGCGTTGCCGAAGTGACCGGTTCAAGGTAGGCGATGTTTTCCCGTGGCGGAGTCCTGAGGGTGTGACGATCTACAATCTCGGTACGCAAAAGCACTGGCGTGCCGGGGCGGAATTGCCTGCGGTCGT
Source organism: Streptomyces sp. NPDC020379 (assembly GCF_044387105.1). NCBI lineage: Bacteria > Bacillati > Actinomycetota > Actinomycetes > Kitasatosporales > Streptomycetaceae > Streptomyces > Streptomyces sp. NPDC020379. Next base: position 154,447 of record NZ_JBIRVR010000017.1, on the reverse strand, counting down.
GACCGCCGTAGATGCCATGTTGAATCATGCGGCTGCGCATGGTGTGCGAAGGATTGCCATGCCGCGCATCGCTGCGGGCCTTGGCGGATTGGATTGGGTGGATGTCGAAAAAAGCATCACTCCCGTCATTGAGTCCGCCCGGCCCGAAGTGATCATCTACGAATTGGGGTGAACGAGGGGTCGCGCCGGGCAACTCCAGCCACTTGATGGGTGGGGGATTCGGGATGTTGACGGTTGATGCCGGGTCCGGAACCGGAGGTAAGGCGGACTCCTACCGGCACACCCCATGCGCCGTGCCCAGGATCTTCACCGTCTCCTTCGGGGTGATGCCGAGTTCCTTCGTCGTCTTCTTGGCCTGGTCCGCGAGTGCCTGGCCGTGCGCCGCGCAGAACGCGTTGCCGTGCTCGACGAGCAGGTCGTCGCTGATGCCGTCCAGATCCGAGTAATTCGTTCGGATCGTCCGGAGGTAGCTCGCGCGCAGCAAGCCCGTCAGTTGGCGCGCTTCCGCCGGGGTGGCCGCCGGGGCGGCCGCGGAGCTCTGCGCGGGGCTGGGTGACGCGCTCGCGGAAGCCGACGGAGCGGCGGCGGTCGAGCCGGACGCGCCGCACGCCGACGTGCCGAGGGCCGTCGCCGCGACGAAGAGGGCGAGCATGGGCAGGCGCTTGTACATGAATCTCCTGGTGCATAGGGAAGCAAGGGATAGTTTCCCCTATGTCCGAACAGCGTCGTTTCCGGGGGCGAACCGGCTCGTTGAACCGGCGAGTCGTCCCGAATGAGAGGAAACGTTCTGTGCGCCGGATGAGTATCGCCCTCGCCGCGGCCCTTGTGATCGGTGGAGCGGGCGCCGCCCACGCCCAGCCCCGAGCGCGTGCCGATCAGCCGCCCTTCCCGTACGCGGATTGCATCAACGCCGCCAAGCAGAACAAGGAGAGCGCGGCCCACGCCAAGTGGCACTGCGACGAGTTGGTGAAGAAGGGCTGGATCAAGAAGCCCATGGGCAATGAGGGGCAGCTCCAGAAGGCGCAGCCTCAGAAGCCGCAAGCCAAGAAGCCGCAACAGCCACAGAAGCCGCAGCCGCAGGTCAAGAAGGCGCCGCCCAAGAAGGCCGCCGTCCACAGCCCGCACGCCAAGCGCGCGCACCTCAAGAGACTGCACGCCAAGAAGACGCACGCCCAGCACCCGCACACCCAGCACTCTCACATCAGGCATCCCCACACCTGATCCCGGCAGCGGCCCGCTAAGCCCGGCCCCCCGTCCCGGGCTTCGCGGGCCGCGCGCATGCTCAGGCCGGGTCGGCCGCGACCAGCGCGCGCTCCCAGTGCTGGGTGTCGGCGTATTCGCGCATGGTCACGATCTTCCCGTCACGTACGACGAAGACGCCGCTGTTCTTCTGGTCGTACGCCCTGCCGGTCCTGCCCGTCGCCCATGAATCCCACTCGACGAATACCTGCTCGCCCTCACCGAAGACATTGGTGACGCGCACACCGATCTCCCGGTTGGGGTCGAGGTGGGCGAACGCGGTCGCGAGGAATCCGCCGATCACCTGGTCCCGCCCCTGCCAGGTCCCCGAGATCGGCAGATCTCCGGCGTACCAGCAACTCCCGTCCTCTGCCCAGGAATTCAGAATGGTTTCCTGATCGCCGGTTGCCAGCGCCTCGAAGTAGCGCCGGACCACGTCCTTGGGTTCGCTGGTCATGAGGCTGGTCATGAGCTGGTTCCATTCCTTCCATAGAAGCCGGGCGGTCCTTCTGCCCGGCACCAAGTCAATCCGCGCCCGCGGTACCGGCCAAGGCGCAACCCGCGCACGCACTGATCACGAGCGGCGATCAACGCGGGGCAATGGGCCGATGGCGCGATCCGCGAACCCCGACCGGTTCCTTGAGGAACGCGAACGCGAACGCGACCGCGACCGCCAGCCGACTCCGGGGCGGGCGCGACGCGCCTTGTCGCGACGGCGCACGCGCTGCGGCGCCGGCCGATCGGCTCGCTGAGCGTCGAGGAGTTGCGCGTACTCGTCCGGCAGGACATCGGACGCGAAGGCGGCCGAGCTCTCTCCCGCGCTGCGGCCGGAGGCCGGCCGGTTCCTCGGCTGACCACGGGGAGCCGGGGAAGCCCTCAGGTCACCGAGCCGCGTGCCTGTTCACGGCGGCGCGCCGTGCGGGCGATGTCCTCGCCCGTGACGGTTCCGACCAGACGGCCGTCGACCACCACGAGGATCGCCAGCCGTGCCGCCGGGGTCGCCCGCTCCAGCACCCCGACCAGGTCGTCCGGCGGGGCGGCGACCGTGCACTGGCCGAGCGGAACGGCCACGTCCCGGACGCGGACCTCGCCTCGTTGCGACGCCGGCACCATCGAGAGCCGCAGCCGCTCGGCCAGGCCGCTCGCCTGGCCCGCGAAGTCGAACAGCGGGACCGCGCGGCGGTCCGTCCGCGCCATGACCTCCGTGAGGAACCGGTCCACCGTGTGCCAGTCGGGCCCGGCGAGCGGCTCCGGCGTCATCACGTCCGCGACCCGTACGCCCTCCAGCGCGGACACGAGCACGGCCTGCCGGATCTCGGCGACGGCCGAGACGCTCACGAAGCCGCCGATGAGCATCAGCCACAGCCCCTGACCCGTCCCGCGCACGACCTCGAACCAGCCGGCGACGACCAGCAGGAACCCGGCCGCCTGGCCGCAGCGCCCGGCGACGCGCTGTGCCCGCGCCCGGTCGCCGCCCCGCCACCACAGCGCCGCCTGCAGGATCCGCCCGCCGTCCAGGGGCGTGGCCGGGATCAGGTTGAACGCGCCCAGCAGCAGATTGGCCCACCCCGCCCAGACCAGCACGGCCGACACCAGCGGCCAGTGCAGCGCATGCCCGGCGCCGAAGCCGGCGGCCAGGACGATGCCGCCCAGGATCAGGCTGGTCAGCGGGCCGGCCGCGGACACGAGGAACTGGACGCGCGGTGTGGCGGCGCGCCCCAGCCGGGTGACCCCGCCCAGGCCCCAGACGGTGATGTCCTCGACCTTGATCCCGGCCCTGCGGGCGGTCACCGCGTGCGCCGATTCGTGCAGCAGCAAGCTCGCCGTCAGCAGCACGGCACCGGCCAGCCCGGCCGCGTCGTACACGCCGGAGGAGCGCCCCGGGACCCAGGCGGGCAGCGTTCCGCCGGCCAGTCCCGCGCCGAGGAGAACGATCAGTACGGGCGCGCTCCAGTGAATCCGCAGCGGAACGCCGAAGATCTTGCCGAGGGGTAGAGAGCCGCCCATCCGCCTGTCCCGTCACCCGGGCCGGGCCGCCACCGCTGGGGCCCGGCGCTCCCCATTATCCGCCCGCCCCCGGAATGGCGACCTGGCAAGGGGCTCCGCCGGGCGCACGGCGCACGGGAGAGGGCACGCATGTTTCCGGGCTGCCACCGCGGTCGCCCGCCGCTCCCCGTCTTCCGCCCGGCGGCAGGCGACGTTACAGTTGATCTTGGCTCGCCACCGATGGGGTGGGTGCGCGGAAGGGGCTTGCCGCATGCTCGGTTGGACGATATCCGTGTACGGTCTGACGCCGGAGCAAGGGGAACGCGGCACGGGCGGTGACCGCGTGGACGCGGAACTGGCTTACTGGGAAGTCGGTTGCTTCGGGCTGGACTGGCTTACGGAGCTCGTGGCCGCCGGCAAGGCCGAGCAGGTGTCACACGGCGGCTGTCCCAACCGCCACGTCGCCCGCGCGGGCGACGTGCTGCCGCTGCTCGCCGACGGTGTCCCCGATGACAACGCCCGCGAGGTGAAGCTGCACACCGACCGCATGGCCGCGTGCCCCGCGGACCAGGTGCTGACGATCGTCACGTGGGACCAGTCCTGAGGGTTCACCTCAGGGACGGAACAGCAGCATGCTGCCCGCGAGAGCCATGACGGCTCCCACGGGGATCAGGACGGCGCCCAGAAACCGGAGGTAGCCCGCAGTCCCGAAGAAGGGGACGAAGACGGGGTCGAGGCGGCCGCTCGCCTGGTGAATGAGTTCCAGCTTCTTGCGGTTTCGCGCTACTCGGCGGGTCACCGTGCCGCGCACGTTGAAAGCCTGGATGACACCGAAGACCACCGCGCACAGGCCGACGGCTATGAAGATGACGGGGAGAAGAGCGGGCATCCCGCGATCGTAACCCGAGTTCGCGATCAGGGCATGCGCCCAAGGCCCTCCTTTATGCGGGTTATGAGGGGGCGGAGTCTGTCAGGGGTGGTCGTGAGGACGGTGCCGGGGAAGCCGCTCTCGCAGAGTTGGATGTTGCCGATGGGAGTGGTGGCCAGGTGCAGGCAGGTGGAGCCCGACTCGCAGAACGAGGATTTCTGCCAGTGCAGCGGAATCACGGTTCTTCCTTTCAGGATTCTTTCGCGATGCGGTGCATGAGGTCGCGTGACTTGGTGGGATTGAGCGCGACCTCCTCCATACGGTCGAGCATGGCGCGGAACCTCTCCAAGCTGGCGGCAAGGTCGATGAGTTGTCCGCCGTGGGCGGCGTCGATGGTGACCGTGTCGAGTTGGGGAACCGCGCCGTAGAAGTAGTCGACCCCGTGTCCGGAAACGGGGAAGGACTCTGCTGTGAAAGGGATGGCGACGACGGTCACGTTGGGCCGCTCGCTCATGGAAATGAGATGCGCGAGCTGAGCGGTAGCCGTCTCCGGGCCTCCGAACCGCATCCTCAGTGCGGCCTCGTGGATGATGGCCGTGTACTGGGGAGGCTCGTCGCGGAAGAGGATCATTTGCCGCTTGATGCGGTGCGATACGCGGTACTCCACGGCATGCGGTGGCAGTGAGGGCACGAACTCGCGGAAGATCGTGCGGGCGTGTTCCGGAGTCTGCAACAGGCCTGGGACCGTGATGGCCTGGGTGACGCGCAGTGCGGTGGCGTGGTGTTCGATCTCGGACAGCTCCAGCAAATTCTGCGGGAGCTGCTCCCGATACTCCTCCCACCAGCCGCGCTTGCGCTCGCCCGTCATCGCGGCAAGGGCTTCGACCAATGACCGGTCCGAGCAGTCATACGTACGCGCCAGCGCCCGCACCCTGTCCGCGCTCACTCCGTACCGACCGGCTTCGATATTGCTGATGCGCGATTGGGTGACGCCGAATCGAGCCGCCGCTTCCGTCGCGGACAGATCCGCCCGCTCCCGCAGTCTTCGCAGCTCGGCTCCAAGTCGGCGCTTTCGTACGGTCGGTAGAGGTGTGCTCGGCGGCATCGTGCTCCTCTTGGTGCTCGCACACAGTGCGCTGTTGTCACTCGATCGGGTCTCATGGGCTACTGCTCATGGATTACGGGGAATGTAGTCCATGGAGCGCGCTACCGTGTGAGCCACGCCACTCGGCACCGCGAGGCGCGCCGAAGTGATCCAACTCCACCTCCCGCCAGGAGACTTCCATGGCAACCGTAGCCAAACCGCAGCCCTGGACGTACACCCTCGAACTGCCGCGCGACCCCCGCGCCCCGGGAATCGCCCGTGCCACCCTCCGGTCCGTCCTTCACGGGCACGACATGCCAGAACTCGCCGAAACCGCCGAGCTGTTGGCATCCGAGCTGGTCACGAACGCGTACGTCCACACCGAAGGCCCCTCCTCCATGCGCGTGGACGGCGAGGAAGGGGATCACCTGCGGGTGAGCGTGTGGGACACCTGTCCGAGGATTCCTGCGCTCTTCGGAGGGGCCGCCTCCGGTGCGCGCGGCGGGCCGGAGGGCGACGGCGGGCGGGGGCTGTGGCTCGTGCGGGTGTGCGCGAACGCGTGGGGAGGCGACTGGGGCGACGAGGGCGGCAAAGTGCTGTGGTTCGAGCTGCACCCCGAGGGGCGGCGGGTGCGGAAGAGCGCGTCGCCCGTCGGCTGCGGCGAGTGCGCCGGGCTGGAAGCCGTACGGCGCAAGGTGGTCGCGTCCGGCGCCGCGCAGCGGGCCGTCGAGGAAGCGACGATCGCCGTCCGCAGGCACTTCCGGAACGCCCACCTCCTGAACGGGGACACGTGGTGAGGCATTGCGCGCACCGGTCGGGATGGACGCGCGACGGAAGCGCGTCGAGCTGCGACACCTGTGACACCCGCCGCTTCACCGACTACGCGTCCCTGCGCCCGCCGGGCCTCCCGCAATGGATCACCCCGAAACCCCGGCACCGCCACGAAGCGGACCGCGCGGCGGCCTCGCGCTTTTCGAGGAGCTCTCGGACGCGGTCCGCGAGACGGTCCCGTACGGGATGATCTGAGAGCGCCAGTGCCGGTATCGGCCCCGGCCGGATGGCCGAAAAGTACCCCCCGCCTCACCCCCTCCCCGCCATGAACGACATGCTCGGAGGATGTCGCAGCTCCACACTCAGGATTACGAGCGCATGCTCGACCTCGTCGCCGCCGTGCTCGAAAGCGACGACCCCGCGGCGTCAGGGCGGCTGATATCCGAGCATCTCCGCACCGCTTTCGACTGCGGAACGGTGATCTTCGCCGAGGTCCGTACCGCACAGCGCAGCGGGCGGGCGTTGGGGTGGGCGCCGGGGTCGATCGGGGCCGAGGCCGAGCACGTCATCCGGCGGCGGGTGGCGCAGCGGCACCCGATGATCTCGTACCTGGCCGCCGGGCGGCAGAGCCCGGCGATCGTCAGTGACATCTGTGACAAGTGGCGCCACTCGCAGTGGTACTCCGAGGCCCGCCGGGACTACGGCACGACTCAGCAGCTCGGGCTTCCGCTGCCGGGGGAGCCCGGGATCCTGCGCGTCGTCTCGCTCGGCCGCATGGGGGATTTCGGCCGGCGCGAGCTCGAATTCGCCCAGCGGATCCAGCCACTGCTCGTCAGCGCGCACCGCAACATGCGGGAGCAGCAGCGGCTGCGCGACGCGCTGGCCGCGGCCACCGGGGCCGTACGGCAGGTCGAGAGCCACGAGCTGACGCCCCGCGAACTCACCGTCCTCGGGCTGCTCGCCGAGGGCCTCACCGCCGAGGGCATCGGCCGGCGCCTCACCATCTCCCCGCACACGGTCAACCGGCACCTGGAGAAGATCTACCGGAAGCTCGGCACCAACAACCGCGTCTCCACCGTATCGCTGGCCCGCCGCTTCGGTCTCGTCATGTGACTAGGAAGACCTTCCTATGGCGGGGCCAGGCCGTCTTCGTCACGCTCGACAGCAGAGGTGGAGCTGCCGACGCCGACCGCGGGGGATTCGGCGTCGGCGGACTCCCACTCGATCAGCTCTCCCGTCCGGTCAGCGGGACCGCTCCGTCACCCGGTCCACCCGGCGGATCTCGACCCGGGACGGGCCCTTGCCGAAGGCGGCGACGGGGGCGGAGTGCCGGAGGGCGGCGTCGACCGTGGGCAGTGACGGGGCGTCGCGGCGGACCGCCGGCGTCGTGACGACATAGTCGACATCCCGCCAGCCGTGCGGCAGCGACTTCGCCACGGCCGGATCGAGATCCGCCTTGTAGAACCAGATCGCGCCGGTACGGGGCGCGTAGCCGGCGTGCACCAGGTCGAGCCAGACCGCGTCGTCGGTGAGCACGCGCGTACGGCCCGGATCGGGCACCTTGTCCGGATCCCGCAGCCAGGAAACGGCCGCGCGGTAAGGGCGGTTGACGTCGGCGGTGAGCTCCGTGCGCGTGCCCGCGTACCAGCGCGGCCCGGCGTACGCGCCCGCCGCCGCGGCCAGCAGCACGACCGCCGTCCAGCGCGCCGGATACCACCGGCGGCAGAAGCCGGGCCGCGTGCGCAGCAGCGCGCAGGCGACCGCCGCGGCCACCCCGGCGAGGGTCAGCGAGAGGAAAGGCAGCGCCTGGATGACATACATCGCCGGGAGATAGCCGGACGGCCGCAGGGCCACGGCCGCGAGCAGCAGCACGGCCACCGCGGGCCCCGCGAGCGCCCGGCCGGTGACCGAGCGGCGCACGCACACCAGCAGCAGGACCGCGGCGAGCAGCCCGCCCAGCGGCAGGGCCCGGTCGTAGTACAGCCAGGAGTCCAGCACGCGGTGCGCAGCCGAACCGGGGGAGAGCAGGAAGCCCGAACCCGCCCGGCTCATCTGATAGGTGATGCCCTCCATGAGCGACACATGGCCCGGCCCGGGCAGCAGCTCGTGGTTGAGCAGCGCGAACAGCGGATACGACAGCCCGGTCAGCACGCAGGCCAGCACCGCCCCCGTGACCGCGAACTTACGGGTCGCCCGGTGACTGTGGCGCCACAGCGTCAGCAGCAGCGCGGGCAGCACGATCAGGATCGTCTCCTTCGACAGCACGCCGACCGCCGCCGCCAGGCCCGCCCCGAAGTGGTGCCACAGATGCCGCCGCGGCGAGGCCGCCAGGCAGAAGGCCAGCAGCATCCACATCACGGCGATGTTGTCGAGGAAGATCTCCCGCTGGAAGACGACGGACAGCGGCGAAAGGCCGTAGAGCGCCATGGCCAGCCCCGCCGCCCAGTGCTGCAGCCCGAGCCGCCGCCCCAGCGCATAGACCAGCACCGCGCTCGCCGCCGACACCAGCAGCATCGCGCAGCGCATCGGCGCGACCGACATCAGCTCCGGCGCGACGACCGAGGGCACCGCCGTCAGGAACGCGAGCTGAAGCCAGCCCAGGGGCGGATGGTCGTACCAATACGTGTACGGCGTGAGCCCCTTGCCGTGCTGGACGGCCCACGCCTGCGCGAGATACGTCCCCTCGTCGTCGCTCAGTGAGGGATAGCCCATGATGTTCCGGCCCTGCACCAGAGCGATCACGACGAGCAGCAGCCCGCACAGCGCCAGGTCCGGCACGGACCGGCGCAGCCGCAGCACCGGTCTGACGACCACGTGCGGCCGCCGGAGGACGGGTGGCGGCCGGAAGGGGGTGACGGGCGGGGCGGAGGCGGCAAGCGGGGTCAAGAAGTGACGTCCTCTCGGATCAGATGCGCGCCTACGTGCTGGGTCAGCTCCCACTCGTTGCGGCCCCGCTGCTCCCGCCAGACCGCGCGGAGGGCGGCCCCGGCGAGCAGCAACTGGTAACAGGGCCCGCCCGCGATCAGCTTGAAGTAGTGCCGCAGGCGCACGCGCAGCCCGTACTGCACACCGAAGTCGTGCAGTCCGACGACCTCGAAGACGAAGGTGACGAAGGCGGTGACGGCCGGCAGGAACGTCAGCACGGCGATCTGCACGGGGACGTGCAGGAGGAACGTCACCACGACGTTGAGCGGGATGATGACGCCGGTGAACGCCTGCATGAACGGCGTCATCAGGGTGTAGCGGGCCAGCATCCGCTGCCCGAACGTGGGCAGCCGCTGCCAGTCCCGCTTGCGGTAGACCTGGAGGAAGCCCTGGTTCCATCGGGTGCGCTGCTTGAGCAGGCTCAGCAGGGTGTCCGGCGTCTCCTCGCGGGTGACCATCTCGGAGTCGTACGCCACGACCACGCGCCGGCCCCTGCTGGAGAGCCGTACGCCCAGGTCGCAGTCCTCGGCAAGGCAGTTGGGGTCCCAGCCGCCGGCCTCGCGCAGCACGTCGGTGCGGACGAAGACGGTGTTGCCGCCCAGCGGGATGAACCCCTTCTGGGCGTGCAGGTGCAGGCGGCTTCGGAACCAGAAGAAATACTCCAGGCAGTTGCGCAGGCTGTACCAGCTGGAGTGGAAGTTGATCAGCTGCACGCCGCCCTGCACCACGTCCGCCCCCGTCGCGCGGAAGGCGTGGTCGACGTGCGCGAGCAGCGCCGGGTGCACCTGGTCCTCGGCGTCGAAGACCCCGACGACATGGCCGAGGCAGTGGGGGAGCGCCGTGTTCAGCGCCTTGGGCTTGTTCTTCTTCGCGTGGGTGTCGACGATCACGCGTACGTGCCCGGGCGCCGCGGCCGCCACGCGCTCGGCGACCGCCGCGGTCTCCGGGTCGTCGTGCCCGACGATCACCAGGATCTCGAACCGGGTGTGCGTGGACTCCAGCAGCCGTCTGACGGTGGGTTCCAGCACGGCCTGTTCGTGCCGGGCGGGCAGCAGCAACGAGAAGCTGAGGGCGGTGTCACCGCTCGGCTGCTCGAAGCTGGTCGCCGCGAGCGTCTCCGGTGTGCGCCACGCGTGCATCTGCCACCACAGCGTGAACGCGGCCATCCAGAACAACGTCAGGGACACGGCACCGACGACAACGGACGTGAGCAACGAAGTCCCCCCGCGTATGGCTCCCCATTCGCACGAGAGGGTACGGGCGGTGGACGCGGGCGCGACGGTGAACGGATGAAAGCGGACCCCCCGAACTGATGGGCGGTGAAAGGAAATTGACGGTTCGCCAACGTCTGGACGGACGCACTTCCGCCCGGCGGCCGGGAGTGGGAAGCTGCCCTCTATGGGTGCATTGAGGCGCATTCGGGACCGGCGGTTGCTGAGCGCGGCGGGAGCCGTGGCGCTCATGGGCCCGGCACTGCTGGCCCTCACCGGCTGCGAGCCGGCCGGCGACGGCGGCCTCGACGCGATCACCGTCGCCGTCACCACGGGCAAACGGGCCACGGACGAGCTGAAGGCCGAAGGCTATAACGTGCGCTGGCTCTCATGTGCCGGAAAGGCGGAGGACGCCGGCGTCACGGACAAGGGGTCGCCGCGGCCGGTCCCGGCCGTCGGGGTCGACTGCGAGGGGCGGACGGGGGGTGGGGGGAAGATCATCGTTTTCGGGCGGGTCACGGGGATTTCCGGTGATGCGTGCGTCAAGGGGCGGTTGACCGCGAAGGTGGACGGGCGGACGGTTTTTGTGGTTTCGGTGCTGGGGGACTGCTCTCGGGCGTCTTCCGGTGGGTCCGATGGGTCCGGCGGGCCGTCTTCCGGTGGGTCCGGGGGGCCGCCTGCTCCGCCTGCGGATCGCTCGGGGTCGCCGAGTTGTTCGCCTTCGCATGCGCCCTCCGGACGGGGGGTGTCTCCGTCGGGGCCGCCTGTGCCGTCGGTTGTGCCGGGGAAGTAAGGGGTGGGTGCGGGGCCGTTGCGCCTGCGGCGGGCTTTTCCCCTACCCACCCTTTCCCGGCCGCGTCTGATCTGCGGCTCCGCCGCGTGGGGGGCAAGCCCCCGGACCCCCGAGAACGTTGCGCGCCCCGGAACCGGGGCTGCGCCCCCGGCCCCCAGCAACACGCTTCGCGCGTTGTCCTCAAACGCCGGACGGGCTGAGTTCGCACCCGGATCCGGGCTCCGTCTCCAACCCCCAACAGGCTGAAACACATTCCCCCACGGCCTGAAATGAAGCGTGTCACCGCCCCGGCATACCCTGTTGCCATGTCCGAGTCACCGCTCATCATGAGTCTGCGTACGGCTGTCGAAGCCGCCCCCGACGACGTGCCCCTGCGTCTGCATCTCGCCCAGCTTCTGCTCGACGCGGGACTCGGTCAGGACGCCATCGCCCATGTCGCCGCCGCGTTGCAGCGCGATCCCGGCAACACCGAGGCGCAGACGCTGATGGCCCGCGCCGTCGCGCCCCCGGCCGTCGTGTCCGCGCCCGCGCCTGCCCCCACCTCGTACGACTGGAAGCGCGCCGAGAACGAGCTCTCCGACGTCGTACCGCCCGCCTTCGTGCAGCCAGAGGAGCCGCACCCGCCGCTCGCCGCCGACGGCGACGACGCGGACGACGGGTCCCTGTGGGAGGTCGAGACCGGCAGTGTCAAGCTCGCGGACGTCGGCGGGATGCACGAGGTCAAGGACCGCCTGGAGGCGGCGTTCCTCGCGCCCATGCGCAACCCCGAGCTGCGCAAGCTGTACGGCAAGAGCCTGCGCGGCGGCCTGCTGATGTACGGGCCGCCCGGCTGCGGCAAGACGTACATCGCGCGCGCCGTGGCGGGAGAGCTCGGCGCCCGCTTCATGTCGGTGAGCATCAGCGACGTCCTCGACATGTGGATCGGCAACTCCGAGCGCAACCTGCGCCAGCTCTTCGAGACGGCCCGGCGCAACGCCCCGTGCGTGCTCTTCCTCGACGAGATCGACGCCCTGGGCGCCAAGCGCAGCCAGATCCGGCACACGGGCATGCGCAACACCGTCAACCAGCTCCTCACCGAGCTCGACGGCGTCAACGGCAGCGCCAACGAGGGCGTCTTCGTGCTCGCCGCCACCAACCACCCGTGGGACGTCGACACCGCGCTGCGCCGGCCGGGCCGCCTCGACCGGATGCTGCTCGTCCTGCCGCCCGACCAGCCCGCCCGCGAGGGCATCCTCCACCACCACCTCAAGGACCGGCCCGTCGCGGGCATCGACCTGGCCAAGCTGGCCAAGCGGACCGACGGGTTCTCGGGCGCGGACCTCCAGCACCTGTGCGAGTCCGCCGCGGAGCGCGCGCTGCTGGACTCCGTACGGACCGGCCGGGCCCGCATGATCGAGATGTCCGACCTGCTCGGCGCGCTCGACCATGTGCGCCCCTCGACGGGCCCGTGGTTCGCCTCGGCGCGCAACGTCGCGCAGTTCGCGAACGAGGGCGGTGCCTACGACGAGCTGCTCGCGTACCTGAAGCGGAAGAAGATGCTTTGAGCACGACCACCCCCGGCCTGGTGACCCGCGCCATGGCCCTCATGGACATAGGCCGCACCGACCAGGCCCAGGAGCTGCTCGTACAGCACCTGGCGCAGGAGCCCGAGGACTCGCGTGCCTGGGAGCGCTTCGCCGCCTGCCGGATCCGGGCGGAGGACTACCGGGGCGCCATCCAGGCCGCCGACCGGGCCCTGGCCGCGAACCCCGAGGAGGCGGACGCCCATCTGCGCCGCAGCGAGGCCCTCCGCTTCGTCGGCCTGTCGTACGAAGCCGTGGACTCCGCCCGCGAGGGCGTGCGGCTGCTCCCGGAGGAACCGGTCCCGAGGGTCGTGCTGTCGAAGGCGCTGCGGCTGATGCCCGGCGGCGAGGGGCGCGCCGAGGCGTACGACGCGGCGCTGGACGCGATCCGGCTGCGGCCCGAGCTGATCGACGCGCACTTCGCGCTCTATCTCGTGGCGCACGACATGGGGCGCAAGGACATCTGCGAGCAGGCGATGCGCCACGTGCTCACCATCGACCCCGGGAACGGCGACGCCCGCAACAACCTCGCGGCCCTCGTCATCGAGCAGCCCCAGGGCGATCTCTACGACGCCCTGGGCTATCTCTCCGAGGCGCTCGCCGCCGACCCGAACTCCTGGCACGCCCACCACAACCTCCAGCTCATCACCGGCAAGCTGATGCGCCGCGCGTGCTGGCCGGCCCTCGCGTGCTTCGTCATCGCCATCTTCACGATGATCGTCACCGACACCTCCGAGCCCGGCCGCGGGCTGCCCCCGGCCATCCCGCTCGCCGCCCGGCTCGCCGGGATCGCCGCGATGGCCGCGGTCTGGACGGGCAGCCTCCTGTGGGTCCGGCACAAGGTGCCGGCGCGCCTCCGCGGCTTTGTGACGCAACTGCCGCGCCGCAGCGTCTCCCTCCGCGCGATCGCCCTGGGCGCGGCGTGGTGCACCCTGATCTCGACCCTGCTCCTGACGGTCCGCCTGGACCCCCAGTGGCTGTTCGGCGTCTTCAACATCAGCGCCCTGGGCGGCCTGGGGGCGTGCATGGCCTTCGCGGCCAGGACGAAGCACCGGCAGGCGCCCCGGTAATATCCGCTGGGTATCAGCCGTCGAGATCCCAAGGAGCCACCGGTGGCGGGAGAACCGCAGGCCGACTGCCTGTTCTGCAAGATTGCCTCGGGGAAGGTACCGGCGACCGTCGTCCGGGAGACGGACACGACGGTCGCGTTCCAGGACATCAACCCTCAGGCGCCCACCCACGTCCTGGTCATCCCCAAGGTGCACTACCCCGACGCCGCCTCCCTGGCCGCCGCGGAGCCGCGGGTCGCCGCCGACATACTGTGCGCGGCGGAGGAAGTGGCCGCCAAGACCGGCATCAAGGAGACGGGCTTCCGGATCGTCTTCAACACCGGCGCGGGCGCGGGGCAGACCGTCTTCCACGCCCACGCCCATGTGCTCGGCGGCCGTTCCCTCAACTGGCCTCCCGGCTAGAGCGGAGCGACTCCCTTGTCCGTACGCGAACTCGTCGTCCTGGGCACCGCCAGCCAGGTGCCCACGCGGCACCGGAACCACAACGGCTACGTCCTGCGCTGGGACGGCGAGGGACTGCTCTTCGACCCCGGCGAGGGGACGCAGCGGCAGATGCTGCGGGCGGGAGTGGCCGCGCACGACCTCGACCGGATCTGTGTCACCCACTTCCACGGTGATCACTCGCTCGGGCTCGCCGGCGTCGTCCAGCGCATCAACCTCGACCGCGTGCCGCACCCGGTCACGGCGCACTATCCGCGCAGCGGGCAGCGCTTCTTCGACCGGCTGCGGTATGCCACGGCCTACCGCGAGACGGTGAAGCTGCGCGAGGAGCCGGTGTCCGGCGAGGGCGCGGTGCTGGCCGAGACCCCGTCGTACGTCCTTGAGGCGCGCCGCCTCTCGCACCCCGTCGAGTCCTACGGCTATCGCCTCACCGAGCCCGACGGCCGGCGCATGCTGCCCCACCTGCTCGCGGCGCACGGCATCACCGGCCCCGACGTGGGCCGCCTCCAGCGCGACGGCGCGCTCGGCGGCGTCACCCTGGACGAGGTCAGCGAGGTGCGGCGCGGGCAGCGGTTCGCCTTCGTGATGGACACGCGGCTGTGCGACGGGGTGTACGCGCTGGCCGAGGGGTGCGACATGCTCGTCATCGAGTCGACGTTCCTGAACGAGGACGCCTCGCTGGCGGTCGACCACGGGCATCTGACGGCGGGGCAGGCGGGGGCGGTCGCCGCGGCTGCTGGGGTGCGGCATCTTGTGCTGACGCATTTTTCGCAGCGGTATGACGATGCGTCGGCGTTCGAGCGGGAGGCTCGGGGGACGGGGTTCGCGGGGGAGATCACGGTTGCGCGGGATCTGATGCGGGTGCCGGTGCCGCGGCGGGCGTGATTGCCTCAGTCCCGCCCCTTTGCTGCACTGGGGCACGCCCCGGGCGGCGCCTGCGGCGGGCTTTGTTCCCCTGCCCCGCCCCTTCCCGAAGCTGGGGGCAAGCCCCCAGACCCCCGCAACACGCGGCAACGGACCGGCAGCCGGGGGCCTGGGGCACGCGCCCCAGTCGGGAAGGGGCGGGGCTGGGGAACGAGAACCCCCGCTACGGCAGGAAGTACATCGGGTTCGGCAGCTTGTACGTACGCTTCGCGTAACCACCCGACAGATCGCTGTACTGGTCACCGAAGTTGGCCACGATCTCGTAGCCCTCGGACTCGATGTGCTTGCGGGTGCCCGACTTGTACTGCACCGTCGTGCAGGAGGCACCGCACGGCAGGTACGCCGGCGGCGTCTTCTTGTTCTTCAGGAAGAAGTGCGCGGGGTCGGCGGCCGGCTTGTAGCCCGCGTTCTTGAGGTTGCGGACGCTCCAGTCGCGCTGGTGCTCGTCGCGGCCGGTGACGTAGAAGACCGTGATGCCCTTGGACTGCGCCCAGTTGACGAGCTGCGGCATGCCGAAGACGGGGGCCATGTCCGTGGACTTCAGGTAGGCGTCCTGCGAGGCGGGCGTGAAGTTGAAGCCCTGCTGGAGCTCGTAGTTGTAGGTCAGCAGGGTGGTGTCGTCGACGTCCAGCACGATGGCGGGCTTGGCGCCCTTCTTGCCGGACTTGTTCTTGACGACGTGCTCCAGCTGGGCCTTGGCCTTCTTCTGGATGTCCGCGAGCTGCTTGGCGTAGTTGCTGTCGGGCGAGGCGTAGTGCTGGCCCTTCTTGTCCACGGTGTCGCCGTAGTACGCCTTGATCTTGTCGGTGACCTTGGTGAGGTTCGGGATCTCCTTGTCCGTGCGCGGAGCGGAGTGGTCGGCGGTGGCCGCGCCCGCGGCGTAGAGGCCGGTGCCGACGGCGACGGCCGCGGTGACCGCGGCGATGCGGACGCGCTTGCGCTTGGACGTGAGGGAGGGCTGCACGAAGACTCCAGGTGAGCAGGGTGGGTGCAGCGCGAAACTAGAGGTTTGGCGGTCCTCGGTCAAGGGAATGCGACGTGACATTTCTACGCGCGGAGATACCCCACACTCGGACGGCGGGCCCCGGGCGAGGCCCGGCACCCGCCGTCTCAGACCGCAGTGGTCTCCTGCCGCAGGGCCGCCGAGCCCCAGCCGTTCGCCCTCGCGCTCTCCGCCGCGCGGTCCAGGATGCGCGCCGCGGCCGCCGGGGAGTCGACCAGCGGGTGCAGCACCAGAGCGCGGAGAGCGGCCGTACGGTCCTGCCGTACGGCCGCCTGGATGGCCGCCCGTTCGACGGCCTTGAGCTGGAGCATCAGCCCGAGTTGGTCCTCGCTCAGCGGGGCGCACGGCAGCGGTCTCGCGCCGTCGGCGCCCACCTCGCAGACCGTCTCGATGATCGCGTCCGGGTCCAGCGCCGGAACGGTCGTCCCGTTGGGCACGTTGAGGATCAGGCGCGTGCGCTCGTCCCGGGAGACCGCCCGCATCAGGGCGAGCGCCACCTGGTCGTAGCCGCCGCCCTCCAGGTCGCACGAGTCGCGCTGCCAGCCGCCGCTCGCGGCCCGGCTCTCGGCCATGTAGGTCTCCTCGCGGCGCAGCCGGGTGCGCTCCCACAGGCGGTACGCCTGGTCGGGTGACGCGGCCGCCTCGTGGAAGAAACCGCCCTGCTGCTGGTCGAGGAACTCGCCGCGGGTCTCGACCGCCTCCAGGACCGAACGCAAGGTCTCACGACGGTAGTAGTAATAGTGCAGATATTCGTTGGGCAACGCGCCCAGGGCCTGGAGCAGCGGCGCGCCGAAGAGCTTGCCCTCCTCGAAGGAGCCGAGCGCCGTCTCGTTCGCCAGGAGTCCAGGAAGGAGATCCTTGCCGTCCACCTTCAACGAGCGCAGCCAGCCGAGGTGGTTGAGCCCCACGTAGTCGCAGGTCACCAGATCGGGGTCGACCCCCGCGGCGTGCGCCGCGCGGCGCACCAGCCCCACGGGTGAATCGCAGATCCCGATGACCCGTTCGCCCAGGACCTGTGCCATCGCCTGGGTGACCATGCCCGCCGGATTGGTGAAGTTGATGACCCACGCGTCGGGGGCGACCGCCGCCACCCGCTCGGCGATGTGCAGGGCCACGGGGATCGTGCGCAGTCCGTAGAGCACACCGCCCGCGCCCACCGTCTCCTGGCCCAGCACGCCCTCGCCGAGGGCGATCCGCTCGTCCCGTACGCGTCCCGCGGTGCCGCCCACCCGGATCGCGGAGAAGACGAAGTCCGCGCCGCGCAGCGCCTCGTCCAGGCCGCGGGCGATGCGCACGGCCGGGGCGTCCGGCACGTCCTTCGCCTGTGCCGCCAGCACGGACGCGATCACCCGCAGTCTCATGGAGTCGGTGTCGTAGAGCACGAGTTCTGTGCAGCGTCCGGGAGTGCCGCGCCGCGCGTCGTCCAACAGGGCCCGGTGCACCAGGGGCACCCGGAAACCGCCACCGCCGAGAATCGTCAGCCTCATGGAACGGAACGTATCGCAGCATCGGGCAGACTGTCCGGACCCGCACCCGTGAGAGGAGCAGCGAGCAAGCATGACGATCATTTCGCCTCATGCGGCACCGCAGTCGGCTTTCCCCGGCGAGCGCTTGCAGGGGGGTGGGTGCGCGCACGAGTTCGCCGGAACGGCCGTGCCCGTCCTCGACCCGCTCGCGGAGGTGCGGGCCGCGGGCGATCCGGAGACCGACGTCTATCTGACCGGCACGGTCTTCCTCGACATCATCTTCACCGGCCTGGACTCCGCCCCCGTGCGCGGCACCGAGTCCTGGGCGCGCGGGATGGGATCGAGCCCCGGCGGCATCGCCAACATGGCCACCGCCCTCGCCCGGCTGGGCCTGCGCACCTCGCTCGCCGCCGCCTTCGGCGACGACATGTACGGCGAATACTGCTGGGAAGCCCTCTCCCGCGGTGAGGGCATCGACCTCGGCCTCTCCCGCAAGGTCCCCGGCTGGCACTCCCCGGTCACCGTCTCCATGGCCTACGAGGGCGAGCGGACGATGGTCTCCCACGGGCACGAGGCGCCGCCGCCCGAGGAGCCCGCCCCCGAGTGCCCGCCCCCGGCCCGCGCCGCCGTCGCCCTCCTGGTGCCCGGCCGGCAGGAGGAGTGGATCGCGAGCGCCGCCCGCCGGGGCAGCCGGGTCTTCGCCGACGTCGGCTGGGACGAGACCGGCCGCTGGGACCCCGCCGACCTCGCCGACCTGGAGCACTGCGAGGCGTTCCTGCCCAACGCCGAGGAGGCCATGCGCTACACCCGCACGGACTGCCCGCGCGCCGCCGCCCGCGCGCTGGCCGAGAAGGTGCCGGTCGCCGTCGTCACCATGGGGGAGAGGGGCGCGTACGCCGTGGACAGCGCCACGGGCGAGAGCGCCGAGGTGCCCGCCATCGCGGTCGAGGCGCTCGACCCCACCGGCGCGGGCGACGTCTTCGTCGCGGGCTTCGTCACCGGCACCCTCGCGGGCTGGCCACTCGCCGACCGCCTCGCCTTCGCGGGCCTGACCGCCGCCCTGTCCGTACAGGAATTCGGAGGGTCACTGTCCGCGCCCGGCTGGGTGGAGATCGCCGCCTGGTGGAAGCACGCGCGGTCCTTCGACGACCAGCCCCCGGCCGCCCTGCGCCGCTACGCCTTCCTCGACGGTGTCCTGCCCGCGGCGGCCCGGCCCTGGCCGCTGCGCCGGGCGGTGCCCACGCTGGGCTTCCGCCAGCCGTAAATCCCCTCTGACCTGTCGGTCCCCCGACGTACCCTGAAGACACAGCAGTCAGACCCAGACGGACACGGAAAGAGGGATGAGCAGGCCCCAGAGCCGGCCCATGACTCAGACACCCACACAGCCGCAGGCGACCGCCCGGTTCACCGTCCCCGCCAAGCACCCCATGGTGACGGTCCTGGGCTCCGGGGACTCGCTCCTGCGCGTGATCGAGAAGGCGTTCCCCGGCACGGACATACACGTGCGGGGCAACGAGGTAAGCGCCACCGGGGAGCCGCGGGAAGTTGCCCTCGTGCAGCGCTTGTTCGACGAGATGATGCTGGTGCTCCGCACCGGACAGCCGATGACGGAGGACGCGGTGGAACGCTCGATCGCCATGCTGCGCGACGAAGCCGGGGGGACGGGCGCGGAGGAGACCCCCGCCGAGGTCCTCACGCAGAACATCCTCTCCAGCCGGGGCCGCACCATCCGTCCCAAGACGCTCAACCAGAAGCGCTACGTCGACGCCATCGACAAGCACACGGTCGTCTTCGGCATCGGCCCCGCGGGCACCGGAAAGACCTATCTGGCCATGGCCAAGGCGGTCCAGGCCCTGCAGTCCAAGCAGGTCAACCGGATCATCCTGACCCGACCGGCCGTCGAGGCCGGCGAGCGCCTCGGCTTCCTGCCCGGCACGCTCTACGAGAAGATCGACCCGTATCTGCGCCCGCTCTACGACGCGCTGCACGACATGCTCGACCCCGACTCGATCCCCCGTCTGATGGCGGCGGGCACGATCGAGGTGGCGCCGCTCGCATATATGCGTGGAAGGACGTTGAACGACGCCTTCATCATCCTGGACGAGGCCCAGAACACCAGCCCCGAGCAGATGAAGATGTTCCTCACCCGCCTCGGCTTCGACTCGAAGATCGTCATCACCGGTGACATCACCCAGGTCGACCTCCCGGGCGGCACCAAGAGCGGTCTGCGGCAGGTGCAGGAGATCCTCGAAGGCGTGGAGGACGTCCACTTCTCGCGGCTCACCAGCAACGACGTGGTCCGGCACAAGCTGGTCGGCCGTATTGTCGACGCGTACGAGCAGTACGACAGCCGCAACGGAAAGTAAGTCGCGTAGACCCATGGCAATCGACGTCAACAACGAATCCGGCACGGACATCGACGAGCAGGCCGTCCTCGATGTGGCCCGCTACGCCCTCGCCCGGATGCGTATCCACCCGCTCTCCGAACTCTCGGTCATCGTCGTCGACGCCGAAGCCATGGAGCAGCTCCACATCCAGTGGATGGACCTCCCCGGCCCGACCGATGTGATGTCCTTCCCGATGGACGAGCTGCGCCCGCCCGCCAAGGACGACGACGAGCCCCCGCAGGGCCTGCTCGGCGACATCGTGCTCTGCCCGGAGGTGGCGCGGAAGCAGGGGCAGGAGGCGCCGACCGGCCACTCCATGGACGAGGAGCTCCAGCTCCTCACCGTCCATGGTGTGCTCCACCTCCTCGGCTACGACCACGAGGAGCCCGACGAGAAGGCCGAGATGTTCGGCCTCCAGGCCGCCATCATCGACGGCTGGCGCGCCGAGCGCGGGATCGAGGGGCCCTCCCCGGCTCCGACGTTCACGTGACCGGCCGGCTGATCGCGGTCGCGGTCCTGCTGCTCGTCGTCGCCTGGCTCGCCGCCTGTGCCGAGGCCGGCCTCGCCCGGACCACCCGGTTCCGGGCCGAGGAGGCCGTGCGGTCGGGGCGGCGCGGCAGCGCCCGGCTGATGGCCGTCGCCGCCGACCCCACCCGCTATCTCAACGTGGCGCTGCTGGTGCGCGTCGCCTGCGAGATGGCGGCGGGCGTCGTCGTCACCTACGCCTGCCTGCGGGAGTTCGAGGCCACCTGGCAGGCGCTGACCGTCGCCATCGCGGTGATGGTCCTCGTCAGCTATGTGGCCGTCGGCGTCTCCCCGCGCACGATCGGTGCCCAGCACCCGCTGGGCACCGCGACCGCCGCCGCGTACGTCCTGCTGCCGCTCGCCCGGATCATGGGCCCGGTGCCGCAGCTGCTGATCCTCCTCGGCAATGCCTTCACCCCGGGCAAGGGCTTCCGCAAGGGTCCCTTCGCCTCCGAGGCGGAGCTGCGGGCGATGGTCGACCTCGCGGAGAAGGAGTCGCTCATCGAGGACGACGAGCGCCGCATGGTGCACTCCGTCTTCGAGCTCGGCGACACCCTCGTCCGCGAGGTGATGGTGCCCCGCACCGACCTGGTCGTCATCGAGCGCGGCAAGACGATCCGTCAGGCACTCACGCTGGCGCTGCGCTCCGGCTTCTCCCGGATACCGGTGACCGGCGAGAGCGAGGACGACATCGTCGGTGTCGTCTATCTCAAGGACCTCGCCCGCAAGACGCACATCAGCCGTGACGCGGAGTCCGAGCTGGTCTCGACCGCGATGCGGCCCGCGGTCTTCGTCCCCGACACCAAGAACGCGGGCGACCTGCTGCGCGAGATGCAGCAGCAGCGCAACCACTGCGCGGTCGTCATCGACGAGTACGGCGGCACGGCCGGCATCGTCACCATCGAGGACATCCTCGAGGAGATCGTCGGTGAGATCACCGACGAGTACGACCGCGAACTGCCGCCCGTCGAGGAACTCGGCGACGGCCGCTACCGCGTCACCGCCCGCCTCGACATCGGCGACCTCGGCGAGCTCTACGGCTTGGCGCTGGACGACGAGGACGTGGAGACGGTGGGCGGGCTGCTGGCCAAGGCGCTGGGGCGCGTGCCCATCGCCGGTGCGGTGGCGGAGGTGGGGCTGGCGGATTACGGCCTCGCCGATGTGGGGGGGATGCGGGCCCTGCGGCTTACGGCTGAGGCGGCGGCGGGGAGGCGGAACCGGATTGTGACGGTGCTGGTGGAGCCGGTGCGGTCGTAGGGGGGGCCTGGGCTGGGCGCCGTTGCCGGGTGCGGGTTGCTTGCGCTTGCGGCGGGAGCGGCCCTGGGGGTCCCCAACGGGCTGGATATCCAGCCCGTACGGCGTTCGAGGACAACGCGGCGAAGCCGTGTTGCTGGGGGTCCGGGGGCTTGCCCCCGGTTTCGGGAAGGGGCGGGCAGGGGAAAAAGCCGCGCCGCGGGCGCAGCGGTCAGACCGCCGCGCGGCGTCGCAAGCCCACCGCCACCACCACGGCGAGCACCGCGACCACCACCGCATCCGCCCCCAGCCCCAGCCGGATACCCCCCAGCGTCGAGGACGCGAAGGACGAGCCCCCGTCCCGCAGCGAAGCGATGCGCGCCGAGGACAGAGCGCTGAGCAGCGGGATGCCGAGGGTCAGGCCCACCTGCTGGGAGCTGGTGACCAGGCCCGTCGCCAGGCCCTGTTCGGCGTCCGGCAGGCCCGACGTCGCGGTGACGCCGTAGGACACGATCGCCCACAGATGGCCGACGCAGGCGATCGTCACCCCGGCCAGCGCCAGCCACGCGCCGGACCGGCCGAGGCCCAGGCCGAGCAGGGTGGCGGTGAAGACGGCCTGGATGACCAGGCCCGTCACCAGCGTCTTGTGGGCCCCGAGGCGGGCGATGACCTTCGGAGCGGTCACCCCGGCGAGGGCCGCGAAGGCGCCCTGCACGCCGAAGACCAGACCCGTGCGGAAGGGCGAGAGCTCCAGGACCTCCTGGAGGTAGAGGGTGAGCAGGAAGATGACCGCGCTCATCATCGAGAAGGTGGTCAGCCCGGCGAGGTTCCCCCAGGCGACCGTCCGCCGCCGCAGCATCGGCAGCGAGACCAGCGGCTCCGCGGCCCGCGACTCCACGGCCACGAAGAGGGCGAGCAGGGCGATCCCGGCGACCAGGGCGACGATCACGTCGGCGCCGCCGAAGCCGCGCTGGGCGGCGGTCGACAGGGCGTAGATCAGGGCCAGCAGGCCGCCGGTCACGGTCACCGCGCCCGGGACGTCGACGCGCGGCCGCCGCGGGTGCCGGGACTCGGTCAGCAGACCGGGGGCGACGGCCAGGATGCCGATGCCGGCCACGGCCAGCAGGCCCATCGTGGAGCGCCAGCCCAGGGCGTCCGTCATCACGCCGCCGAGCACCATGCCGACGGTGTAGCCGAGGGAGAGCAGGGTGCCGCTGATGCCGAGCGCCTTCTCGCGCTGCGGGCCCTCGGCGAAGGTGGTGGTCAGCAGGGACATGCCGGTCGGCACGATGACCGCCGAGCCCAGACCCTGGAAGGCGCGGCCGAGGAGGAAGACCGCCGGGTTCCAGGCGAGCGTGGCGAGCACGGAGGCCAGGGTGAAGAGGGCGAGGCCGGTCAGGAAGAGCTTGCGCCGCCCGTAGCGGTCGGCGATCCGGCCGAAGAGCAGCAGGAAGCCGCCCGCGGGGAGCGCGCACGCGGTGACCGCCCACTGGAGATCGGCTTGTCCCATGCCCAGGTCGTCACCGAGGACGGGCAGCGCCACGTTCAGGATGGAGAAGTCGAGCGCGATGATGAACTGCGCGGCGCAGAGCACCAGCAGGATCATCTTCGCGCGGGTGGTCATGCCGTCGGCCGCCGCCGGCGGGGAGGTGGTCAGGGGAGGGGAACTGTCGATCGCCATGGGCAGCACCCTCCGGCGTACGGAATAGCCGTGGGGAGACAGTGCTTATGGTGGTGCCCGTACCACCAGGCGAGGGGGAGCCGTTGTCAGCCAGTTCGATCGAAGCGCGGACCACACCAATGGGGGCACAGGGCCCCAAATCGCGTCGGCGTCAGGAGCTGCGTGAGTTCCTGATGAGCCGTCGGGCCCGGGTGAGCCCGGCGGAGGCCGGCCTGCCGGACGGCGGCGCCCGGCGCCGCACCCCCGGGCTGCGCCGCGAGGAGGTGGCCGTGCTCGCCGGGGTCGGCGCTTCCTGGTACCAGTGGCTGGAGCAGGGGCGGGAGATCACCGTCTCGCCGCAGGTGCTCGACGCCGTCGCGCGCGTGCTGAAGCTGGCGGGAGCGGAGCGGCGCCACCTCTACGCCCTGGCCGGGCTGAACCCGCCGCTGCCGGAGTCGGAGTACGACGCGGAGTATCTGTGCGCGGGGCTGCACCGGCTCATCGACGCCTGGATGCCCTACCCGGCGCACATGATGGACCCGTACTGGAACATCGTCGCCTACAACGAGGCGGCCGGGGCGGTCATGGGCTTCCGCCAGGAGACCGTGCAGAACTGCCTGATGACGTTCTTCACCGACCCCGTCTACCGCGCGCGGGCCGCGAACTGGGACGACAACGCCCACCGCGTCGTCGCGCAGTTCCGTTCCACCTGGTCGGAGCGCCCCGACGACGAGGGCTTCCAGGTGATCGTCGATGAACTCTCCGAGCAGAGCGAGGAGTTCGCCGAGCTGTGGGCGCGCGGTGACGTGCACGAGGGCGGCCAGCTGGTCAAGGAGCTGGAGCACCCGCTGGTCGGCGCGCTGTATTTCGAGAGCACCCAGCTGCGCGTCCCGGCCCGCCCGGACCTGACGATCGTGCTGCACAACCCGGTGCCGGAGTCGGGCACGGCGGCCAAGGTCGAGTGGCTCACCTCGCCGGAGGGCCGCCGCGGGATGTACTCGGTCGCGGGCTGAGCCCTTCGACGGGCTGAGCCCTTCATGCGTACGGTCCGGCCTGTGCACGGTCCGGCTGCCGCTCCCCGCGGGGCGCTGCATATGCTCGCGCGTATGACGGAGACGCTGGACCCCGAAGACCGCAAGATCATCACGCTGGCCCGCTCCGCGCGCGCCCGCAACGCCGTCCCCGAGGGGGCCGCCGTGCGCGACGAGACCGGCCGGACCTATGTCGCCGGGACCGTCGCGCTCGACTCGCTCAGGCTCAGCGCCCTCCAGACCGCCGTCGCGATGGCCGTGGCCAGCGGCGCGAAGTCGCTGGAGGCCGCGGCCGTCGTCTCCGAGCTCGACGCCGTCCCCGACGCGGACCGCGCGGCCGTACGGGACCTGGGCGGCCCGGGGACGCCCGTGCTGCTGGCGGGCCCGGACGGCGCGCTGCGCGCGAGGCTCCTGGCGGGCTGACCCGGCGGCCCGGCCCCCGGCAGCCCGGGGCCGCCGGCCGGCGTGGCCACCGCTGGTCGGCGGTCGCCGGGGGATCGGGGAGAATATCGAGTATGGATAGAGCCTCCTCCCCGTCCCAGGCCCCTCACCGCGCGGGCTTCGCGTGCTTCGTCGGCCGCCCCAACGCGGGCAAGTCGACCCTGACCAACGCACTGGTGGGGACGAAGGTCGCGATCACCTCCAACCGGCCGCAGACCACCCGCCACACCGTGCGCGGCATCGTGCACCGCCCCGACGCCCAGCTCGTGCTGGTGGACACGCCCGGTCTGCACAAGCCCCGGACGCTGCTCGGCGAGCGGCTGAACGACGTGGTGCGCACCACGTGGGCCGAGGTCGACGTGATCGGCTTCTGCCTGCCCGCCGACCAGAAGCTCGGCCCCGGTGACCGCTACATCGCCTCCGAGCTGGCCGGCATCAAGAAGACCCCCAAGGTCGCCATCGTCACCAAGACGGACCTGGTGGACTCCAAGGCGCTCGCGGAGCAGCTGATCGCGATCCATCAGCTGGGCGAGGAGCTCGGCATCGAGTGGGCCGAGATCATCCCGGTCTCGGCCGTGGGCGACAAGCAGGTGTCGCTGCTCGCCGACCTGCTGGTGCCGATGCTGCCGGAGAGCCCGCCGCTCTACCCCGAGGGCGATCTCACCGACGAGCCCGAGCAGATCATGGTCGCCGAGCTGATCCGCGAGGCGGCGCTGGAGGGCGTGCGGGACGAGCTGCCGCACTCGATCGCCGTCGTGGTCGAGGAGATGCTGCCGCGCGAGGACCGCCCGGCGAACAAGCCGCTGCTGGACATCCACGCGAATGTCTACATCGAGCGCCCCAGCCAGAAGGGGATCATCATCGGCCCCAAGGGCTCCCGGCTGAAGGAGGTCGGCATGAAGTCCCGCAAGCACATCGAGGCGCTCCTCGGTACCCCGGTCTACCTCGACCTGCATGTGAAGGTCGCGAAGGACTGGCAGCGCGACCCCAAGCAGCTGCGCAAGCTGGGGTTCTAGCGGCACCACGGCCGGAGGCCGGCGCGGCTGCCCGAAGCGCGGAAGGCCCCGCCGGGGGCCGGCCGCCGCGAGGGCGGCGGACAGGAGAGGCCCCCGGGCAGCCGCGCACGTGGGAGTTCCGAGGCCGGTGACCGGGCGCCCTCACGCGCCTTCCTTGAGCACCGTCTGGATCAGTTCGCGCTGCTCGTGTGTGAGGTGGGGGTCGTCGAGGCGGACCGAGCGGCCGTCCACGGTGATCTCGTAGTGGAAGCCGTCCGGGACGCCGCGCCCGGGGGAGTCGGGGCCGGGGGCCAGTGCCCGGTGGGCCAGGGCCTCCAGATGGGTCGCGTCGGGCCGGCAGCTGGTGTCCAGCTCGGCCCGACGCTCGATTCCGGTGAAACCGCCGGTTCGGGTGATGGCAATCCGCATATCGCCATCCTTACCCCGTAAGGCCGTCCTTACGAGGTGGGAACCCCCACCTGCGACCACGCCTTGAGAACGGCCGAAATCGCGTCCCCCTCGCCGTAGAGGCTCCGGGCCGTCGCCGCCGTCAGCCGCGCGAACTCCGCGAAATCGGCGTCGGAGGCCAGCTGCCCGCCGGTCAGCGTGGCGTACCAGATCTTCCCGGCCCGCTCCCAGGCGTGGCCCCCGAGCGCGCTCGCCACGAGGTAGAAGGCGTGGTTGGGGATGCCGGAATTGATGTGCACGCCGCCGTTGTCCCGCGAGGTCCTGACGAAGTCGTCCATCGTGGCCGGCTGCGGGTCCTTGCCCAGGTGCGGGTCGTCGTAGGCGGTGCCCGGCGCCTTCATGGAGCGCAGCGCCGTGCCGTGGACGCGCGGCGCGAGCAGCCCCGAGCCGATCAGCCAGTCGGCCTGGTCGGTGGTCTGGCCGAGCGCGTACTGCTTGATCAGCGAGCCGAAGACGTCCGAGAGGGACTCGTTGAGCGCGCCCGACTGGCCGTAATACTCCAGGTTGGCCGTGTGCTGGGTGACGCCATGGGTGAGCTCGTGGCCGATGACGTCCACCGGAATGGTGAAGTCGACGAAGAGATCGCCGTCGCCGTCGCCGAACACCATCTGGTTGCCGTCCCAGAAGGCGTTGTCGTAATTCGTGCCGTAATGGACGGTGGCATTCAGCGGCAGTCCCGCGTCGTCGATGGAGTGCCGTCCGTACGCCTTCAGATAGAAGTCGAAGGTGGCGCCGAGCCCGGTGTTGGCGCGGTTGACGGTCGCGTCCTTGGACGGGGCGTCGCCCTCGGCGTGCACCCGGGTGCCCGGCTCGGTCTCCAGGTGCCCGGCGTCGAAGATCGTGCGCCGGGGTTGGTCGGACGGGGTGCCCGTGGGGCCGGCGGCACCGCTGAGCGCGGCGATCCGGCGGCGGGTGCGGTGGGCCGAGTCGTGTTCGAGCGTGCGCCGGGCGGGTTCATGGACGGTGGGGTCGTCGGACTGGGCGAGCCTGTCGAGAATGTGGGGAGGCACGATCGTGCAGAACACCGGTTTCATGGCGGCAATGTGGCACCGGGCCTCCGGTTTGTCACTGCCTTGCGTCACGATTAATGAAATCGAGTGGTTGGTTATCATTTAGGGGACAGCAATTCCGCATTCCCTTATCGGCCCCGCGCCGCCCGGGATATCCGGCCGCCGGGCCGCCCGCCCCGGTGATCGCGTCCCGCATGCTGATACGGGGGGTCCATGGCACGCCGGGCTCGGTTATCGTGCTGAGCATCATGCGTTTCGGGCTGCTTCTCCTTAGCTGCCGCGGCGAGGGTCTGCAGTAGGCCGACTCCCTCCCCGCGGAGTCCGGTGTTGCGGTCACTTGCCGGTGACCCGCCCCGTCGGCCGCCCAGCGGACCATACGAGGAGCCCCACGCAGATGCCCGAGCCCCGCACACCCCAGGTCATGGCCGTACGCCCTCCCACGCCCGTCACCGCGGCGACCGTGACCCAGCGCCCCTCGGGGATGCCGGTCCACAAATACGGGCCGTACGAAGCGGTCGACCTCCCCGGCCGCACCTGGCCCGACCGGCGCATCACCGCCGCCCCCCGCTGGCTCTCCACCGACCTGCGCGACGGCAACCAGGCCCTGATCGACCCGATGTCCCCGGCCCGCAAGCGCGAGATGTTCGACCTGCTGGTGCGCATGGGCTACAAGGAGATCGAGGTCGGCTTCCCCTCCTCCGGCGCCACCGACTTCGACTTCGTGCGGTCGATCATCGAGGACGGCGCGATCCCCGAGGACGTGACGATCTCCGTCCTCACCCAGGCCCGCGAGGAGCTGATCGAGCGGACCGTTCAGTCGCTGCGCGGCGCCCACCGCGCGACCGTCCACCTCTACAACGCCACCGCGCCCGTCTTCCGCCGGGTGGTCTTCCGCGGCTCCCGCGAGCAGGTCAAGCAGATCGCGGTGGACGGCACCCGGCTGGTCGTGGAGTACGCCGAGAAGATCCTCGGTGACGACACAGTCTTCGGCTACCAGTACAGCCCCGAGATCTTCACCGACACCGAGCTGGACTTCGCCCTGGAGGTCTGCGAGGGCGTCATGGACGTCTGGCAGCCCGAGGCCGGGCGGGAGATCATCCTCAATCTGCCCGCCACGGTGGAGCGGTCCACCCCCAGCACCCACGCCGACCGCTTCGAATGGATGTCGCGGCACCTGTCCCGGCGCGAGCACATCTGCCTCTCCGCCCACCCCCACAACGACCGCGGCACGGCCGTCGCCGCCGCCGAACTGGCGGTCATGGCGGGCGCCGACCGCGTCGAGGGCTGCCTCTTCGGCCAGGGCGAGCGCACCGGCAACGTCGACCTGGTCACCCTGGGCATGAACCTCTTCTCCCAGGGCGTCGACCCGCAGATCGACTTCTCGCAGATCGACGAGATCCGCCGCACCGCCGAATACTGCAACCAGATGGAGGTCCACCCGCGCCACCCCTACGCGGGCGACCTGGTCTACACCGCCTTCTCCGGCTCCCACCAGGACGCCATCAAGAAGGGCTTCGAGGCGATGGGGGCCACCGCTGCCGCCGCCGGGAAGACCGTGGACGACATCGAGTGGGCCGTCCCCTATCTGCCCATCGACCCGAAGGACGTCGGACGCTCGTACGAGGCGGTCATCCGCGTCAACTCGCAGTCCGGCAAGGGCGGTATCGCCTACGTCCTGAAGAACGACCACAAGCTGGACCTGCCGCGCCGGATGCAGATCGAGTTCTCCCGGATCATCCAGGCGAAGACCGACGCCGAGGGCGGCGAGGTCACCCCGCAGGAGATCTGGTCGGTCTTCCAGGACGAGTACCTGCCCACCGACGACAACCCCTGGGGCCGGATCGCGCTGCGCTCCCACCAGACCTCGACCACCAGCGAGGGCACCGACGCGCTCACCGTCGAGGCGGTCGTGGACGGCGTGGACACCGTGCTGACCGGCACCGGCAACGGCCCGATCTCCGCCTTCTTCGACGCGCTCGCCGCGATCGGGGTCGACGCCCGCCTGCTGGACTACTCCGAGCACACCATGAGCGAGGGCGCGAGCGCCCGCGCCGCCTCGTACATCGAGTGCGTGATCGACGGCAAGGTGCTGTGGGGCATCGGCACCGACCCCAACACCACGCGCGCCTCGATCAAGGCGGTCGTCTCGGCGGTCAACCGGGCGTCGCGCCGCTGACGCGGCGAGAACCGGGTCCTCGCCCTGTGCGCCGGCCGCGGGCCGGTCGCCACGGCAGGTAGCGCCCTCCGGGCGCGTCCTCGATCGCCGGACGGGCTCCAGATGCCGCATGTGAACGTCCGCCCGCGGCATTTCAGCCCGTCCGGCGATCGAGGACACCGGCCGGGAAGCGGTGGCACGGAGAAGCCGCCCGTCAAAAACATGCCACCGAAACCACCGTATCCGGTGGCTCGGTGGCGTGTTCGCCCCACTGCCGCCCGAAGTCTGCGCACGGGGTACTGACGCCACATCAACGATGTGGCTAACATCACGTCAACGCGGCGACGAGGCCGCAGCGTTATGGAGGTGCCGCCGTGATGCACGCGCGAGGCCGATCCGGCCCGGACCGGTGTGTGGTGGGCGTACGCACCGTATGGCGCACCGTCGGCGACGGCGAGTTCTACTGCCCCGGATGCGGCGGCGACCGCAACTACCGCCGCCGTACGGGCCGCCGCCGGCTCGTCGCCTTCGGCGTGCCGCTGCTGCCGCGCGGGCCGGTCGGCCCGATCGTCGAGTGCACCGCCTGCCGCGCCCGTTACAGCACGGACATCCTCGACCACCCCACCACCACGCGCTTCTCCGCGATGCTCCGCGACGCCGTGCACACCGTCGCCCTCGCCGTCCTCGCCGCGGGCGGCACCGAGGCGCGTACGGTCCGCAGGGCCGCGGTCGGCGCGGTGCGCGCCGCGGGCTTCGTCGACTGCAGCGAGGAACAGCTGATCACCCTGATCGAGGCGCTCGCGGCGGACACCGGCCGGCTCCCCGGGATGTATCCGAGCGGCGGCGGCCTCGGCGACGGCGGGTGCGGCCGCGACGGCTTCGACCCCCGCGGCACGGCCCTGGCCATCGAGCTCCACGAGGCGCTGGAGCCGCTCGCCCCGCACCTCGCCCCGGCCGGCCGGGAATCGATCCTCCTCCAGGGCGCCCGCATCGCGCTGGCCGACGGCCCCTACCGCCCCGCCGAGCGCGAGGTCCTGGTGACGGTGGGCCGGGCCCTGCTCCTGCGCCCGGAGGACACGGACCGCCTGCTCGCCTCGGCCCGCACCCCGTCGTAGGACGTCCTCACGCGCGGGACGGGTTCGGCCGCCCCGTCCGCCGCCGGCGGCCCGTGGGGCGCCGCCGCTGCTGCCGGATCAGCCACAGGCCGGCGATGACCACGGGGAACGCCGCCACGGCGCTGAGCAGCAGGGCCGTGGAGACCGTGTCCGTGGCGAGAGGCGCGAAGAAGGCGATGAGCGCCAGGCAGATGCCCGACGCGATCGCGACGCTGATCTGCCACAGGGTGCGCGCGGGGGCGCCTGCGGCCCGGCGGGCGAGTCCCCGGGCGAACCAGAGGAACATCGCGCTCAGCGGCAGCAGCGCCAGACCGGTGCCCAGCGGGAGGCGGTACGCCTCCTTGGGGCGGTCGGTGGCGTCCTGCCGCATGCCGCGGAAGTCGACGTAGCGGACCTTGCCGCGCCACGACGTCATCGCCACCCGGTCACCGCGCCTGACCGCGCCGAAGACCGACGCCGACCGGCTCATGTCCACGCGGTGGGAGCCCCGGTCGGGCCCGGTCAGCGTGAGCCAGTGGTGCTCCGTCCCGCCGTCGGTCGTCGTCTCGGTCTTCTCCACGGTGGCCGGGACGGTCTTCCGGCACTCCGTGGAGGGCTCGTCCGGCAGGCAGGCGGGGGCCGTCGCGAAGGCCCAGGCGTCGGCCCGCTTGCCGGGCACGGTGACGCCCAGCAGAAAGGCCGCGACGACGGCCAGTCCGAGGCCGGCCACGCCCATGGCGAGCGTCGGCAAGGGGTTCCGGAGCGACGGGAAGATCAACATGCCGACATTCTCCAACGCCCCGGACCCCCCTCGTCCCGCCCGGCGCCCGGGGCACCCCCGGCCGTACGGGAGAATGGCCCCATGAGTCTGTTCCGCGACGACGGCATCGTCCTTCGCACCCAGAAACTGGGCGAGGCGGACCGGATCATCACGCTGCTGACCCGGGGGCACGGGCGCGTGCGGGCCGTGGCCCGCGGCGTGCGGCGGACGAAGTCGAAGTTCGGGGCGCGGCTGGAGCCGTTCTCGCACGTCGACGTGCAGTTCTTCGCGCGCGGCGGCGAGCTCGTCGGCCGCGGCCTGCCGCTGTGCACCCAGAGCGAGACCATCGCGGCGTACGGCGGCGGCATCGTCACCGACTACGCCCGCTACACCGCGGGCACCGCCATGCTGGAGACCGCCGAGCGCTTCACCGACCACGAGGGCGAGCCCGCCGTGCAGCAGTATCTGCTGCTCGTCGGCGGCCTGCGGACGCTCGCCGCGGGGGAGCACGCCCCGCACCTGATCCTCGACGCGTTCCTGCTGCGCTCCCTCGCCGTCAACGGCTACGCGCCCAGCTTCCACGCCTGCGCCAAGTGCGGAATGCCCGGACCGAACCGATTCTTCTCGGTGGCCGCGGGCGGTGTGGTGTGCGGTGACTGCCGGGTGCCCGGAAGCGTCGTACCCTCCTCGGAGTCGATCGGGCTCCTCGGCGCGCTGCTGACCGGGGACTGGGCGACGGCGGACGCGTGCGAGGCGCGGCACGTCCGGGAGGGCAGCGGCCTGGTGGCGGCGTATCTGCACTGGCACCTGGAGCGGGGGCTCCGCTCCCTCCGTTACGTAGAGAAGTAACCCAGAGAAGCAACCCTGGCATCGAGGAGAAGTGGCACGCATGGCACGACGCGGGATTCTGGGCCGTTCCCGACGCGAGTACCGCACGCCGGACCCGCATCCGTCCGGGGCGCGGCCGCCGAAGATCCCCGGCGAACTGATCCCCAACCACGTGGCCATCGTCATGGACGGCAACGGCCGCTGGGCGAAGGAGCGCGGGCTGCCGCGCACCGAGGGCCACAAGGTCGGCGAGGGCGTCGTCATGGACGTCCTCAAGGGCTGCCTGGAGATGGGCGTCAAGAACCTCTCCCTGTACGCCTTCTCGACCGAGAACTGGAAGCGTTCGCCCGAAGAGGTGCGCTTCCTGATGAACTTCAACCGTGATGTCATCCGCCGCCGCCGCGACGAGATGGACGAGCTGGGCATCCGGGTCCGCTGGACCGGGCGGATGCCGAAGCTGTGGAAGTCGGTGGTCGAGGAGCTCCAGGTCGCGCAGGAGCAGACCAAGGACAACGACGCGATGACGATGTACTTCTGCGTCAACTACGGCGGCCGCGCGGAGATCGCCGACGCGGCGGCGGCCATAGGGCGCGACATCGCCGCGGGCCGGCTCGACCCGGCGAAGGTCTCGGAGAAGACCTTCGCGAAGTACCTCTACTACCCGGACATGCCGGACGTCGACCTCTTCGTCCGCCCGTCCGGCGAGCAGCGCACGTCCAACTACCTGATCTGGCAGAGCGCTTACGCCGAGATGGTCTTCCAGGACGTGCTCTGGCCCGACTTCGACCGCCGCGACCTGTGGCGCGCCTGCCTGGAGTTCGCCCAGCGGGACCGCCGCTTCGGCGGCGCGGTCCCGAACGAGGACGAGCTCTCCAAGGGCTGACGGCCACGGCCGCCTGCGGGGTCAGCGCCGCTGGGCGCAGTCCCCGCAGGTGCCGAAGATCTCGATGGTGTGGGCGACGTCCTCGAAGCCGTGCTCGGCGGCGATGGAGTCCGCCCACTTCTCCACGGCGGGGCCCTCGACCTCGACCGCCTTGCCGCAGACCCGGCACACCAGGTGGTGGTGGTGCCCGCTGGAGCAGCGGCGGTAGACCGACTCGCCCTCGCTGGTGCGCAGCACGTCGACCTCGCCCGCGTCGGCGAGGGACTGCAGCGTGCGGTAGACGGTGGTCAGACCCACCGAGGCACCGCGGTGCTTGAGCATGTCGTGGAGCTCTTGAGCGCTACGGAACTCGTCCACCTCGTCGAGCGCGGCCGAGACCGCGGCCCGCTGCTTGGTGGACCGGCCGCGTACGGGGGGACCCGCGGTCGCCACAGTTGCCTCCAAAAGCTCGCCTGAACACCCATCCGCACGTGTCGCACGGCCAATTGTGCCAGCCCGCGGGACCGGGTGTGTAAGCCCCGAGACGCGTCTCGGGCCCTGTACGCCGGGCGCCGCGTGCCGTACGCGGGTGCGGGACCGGCGCGCGGGGCGTGTACGCCGGAGGGCGCGGGCCGGTCCCGGGGCGGGGCGTCCGTCAGACCCGCACGTCGTCGGCGGGCCGGCGGGCGTCGGGCACCGTGAGCGTGCAGCCGTCCTCGGCGGCCGCCGAGGCCTGCCGGGCGCGTTTCCTCGCGAGCGGGGTCGCGAGGACGGTCAGGGTGACGAAGACGCCGATGGCGAGCAGCACGATGGAGGCGCCCGAGGGCACGTTCACGTAGTACGACAGCGTGGTGCCGGAGACGGTCACCAGCACGCCGATGGCGATGGCCAGCGCGAAGGTCATCGCGAAGCTGCGGGCGATCTGCTGCGAGGCGGCGACGGGGATCACCATCAGGGCGCTGACGAGCAGCAGCCCGACGACGCGCATGGCGACGGTGACGGTGACCGCGGCGGTGACCGCGATCAGCAGGTTCAGCAGCCGCACGGGGAGGCCGGTGACGCGGGCGAACTCCTCGTCCTGGCAGATGGCGAAGAGCTGTCGGCGCAGGCCCAGCGTGGTGAGGATCACGAAGGCCGCCAGGACGCAGATCGCGACGATGTCCTGCTGCGAGACGGTGGTGATCGAGCCGAAGAGGTACGTCGTGAGGTTGGCGTTGGAGCCGCTGGAGGACAGGCTCATCAGCATCACGCCGCCGGCCATGCCGCCGTAGAAGAGCATGGCGAGCGCGATGTCGCCGCGGGCCTTGCC
Organism: Streptomyces sp. NPDC020379; assembly: GCF_044387105.1. Classification (NCBI taxonomy): domain Bacteria; kingdom Bacillati; phylum Actinomycetota; class Actinomycetes; order Kitasatosporales; family Streptomycetaceae; genus Streptomyces; species Streptomyces sp. NPDC020379. The sequence goes on along the minus strand of NZ_JBIRVR010000017.1, from coordinate 120,346 downwards.
GGAGGAGCGGATCAGCTCCATCACCACGGCGCCGGCGACGCAGACGGCGGTGGCCGTCCACACCGGGCTGGTGTTGAGCAGGAAGCCGAGGCCGACGCCGGTGAGCGCCACGTGGCCGATGCCGTCGCCCATCAGCGCCTGGCGGCGCTGGACGAGGAAGGTGCCGATCGCGGGCGCGGTGAGGCCGACCACGAGGGCGGCGAGCAGGGCCCGCTGCATGAAGGCGAAGTCGAGGATGTCCATCAGGTCAGCAGCCCTGTCCGTATCGGTTCCGCTGCCGGGCCGGCGTGCGGGTGTACATGGTCGTGGCCGGGCAGCGCGTGCTGGCCCACGGCCTCCGGCGGCGGGCCGTCGTGGACGACGCAGCCGTCGCGGAGCACGACCGCGCGGTCGATGAGCGGCTCCAGGGGGCCGAGCTCGTGCAGGACGAGGAGGACCGTGGCGCCGCGCTCGACCTGGGCGCGCAGGGCGGCCGCGAGGACCTCCTGGCTGGCCAGGTCGACGCCCGCCATCGGCTCGTCCATGATCAGCAGCTCGGGCTCCACGGCCAGCGCGCGGGCGATCAGCACGCGCTGGTGCTGGCCGCCGGAGAGCGCGTCCACGGAGTCCTTGAGGCGGTCGGCCATGCCGACGAGCTCCAGGGCCCGCACGACGGCCTCGCGGTCCGCCTTGCGCATGATGCCGAGCCGGGTGCGGGCCAGCCGGCCCGCGGCGACGACCTCGCCGACGGTCGCGGGCACGCCGCCCGCGGCGGTGGTGCGCTGCGGTACGTAGCCGAGCCGGGCCCAGTCGCGGAAGTGGCGCCGCGGGGTGCCGAAGAGGTCGAGCTCGCCGCCGGTCAGCGGCACCTGGCCGACGATCACGCGGACGGCCGTGGACTTGCCGGAGCCGTTGGCGCCCAGCAGCGCCACGACCTCGCCGCGCTTCACGGTCAGGTCCACGCCGCGCAGCACCGGGCGCGAGCCCAGCGTGGCGGTCGCCCCGCGCAGGGATATGACGGGCTGCCCGTCCATGTCGCCTACCTCCGTCACTTGGTTCCCAGCGCCTTCTGCAGGGCTGCGAGGTTGGACTCCATGACGGCGAAGTAGTCGTCGCCCCTGGACTTGTCGGTGATGCCTTCGAGCGGGTCGAGGACGTCCGTCCTGACCCCGAGGTCCTTCGCCAGCGTCCGGGCCGTGGCCGGGTTGGCGATCGTCTCGAAGAAGACCGTGCTGACGTGGTGGTCCTTGGCCAGCTGGTGGAGGTCCTTCATCCGGGCGGCGCTGGGCTCGGACTCCGGGTCCAGGCCGCTGATGGCCTCCTCGGTGAGCCCGTAGCGCTCGGCGAGGTAGCCGAAGGCGGCGTGGGTGGTGATGAAGGTGTCGGAGGCGCGGTTCTTCAGGCCGTCGGCGAACTTCGTGTTCAGCCCGTCGAGCCTCTTGACCAGCGCGTCCGTGTTCTTCTGGAAGTCGGCCCGGTGCTCGGGGTCGGCCTCGGCGAGGGTCTTGTTCACGCCCTTGGCGACCTCGGCGTACTTCACCGGGTCCAGCCAGATGTGGGGGTCCTTGCCGGCCTCGGACTCCGAGTGGGAGTGGTTGTCGCCGGTGGAGTGGTGGTGGCCGTCGACCTCGGTGCCGTGTTCCTCCAGGGCGGTGAGGGAGGCCGCGTCGGCGACGTGCTTGTTCCCGGACTGCTTGATCGCGTCGTCCACGGCGGGCTGGAGGCCCTTGAGGTAGACGATGGCGCCCGCGTCGGAGAGGGAGCCGGTCTGCTTGGGCGTGAGCTCCAGGTCGTGCGGCTCGACGCCGGGCTTCGTCAGGTTCGTCACGCTGACGTGGTCGCCGCCTATCTCCTTGGCCAGGAACTCCAGGGGGTAGAAGGAGGCGATCACCTTCGTCCTGCCGTCCGCCGCCTTGCCCGCCGCGTCGGAGGAGGAGCACGCGGAGAGCGTGAGCAGCCCCAGGGCTGCGGTCGTGGCGACGGCGGCGGTGGTTATTCGGGGGGAGCGGAGGCGGCTTACGTTCATGACAGTCATTTTCAACAAAAGTGGAAACGATTGTCAACAACATGTTCGCAAAGGGGTCGCAACCGGGCCGCCCGGCCGATCGGGTCAAGCCAAGGCCAGAACCGATTTGATTAGGGGGGTGGCGGCGCCGGTAACCTGAAGCATTCGCTGTTCGTCGTCGCAATGAAGAGAGCACCGTGGCCGCCGACAAGATCGACACCATCGTCAGCCTGAGCAAGCGCCGTGGCTTTGTCTATCCGTGCAGTGAGATCTACGGCGGACAGCGTGCCGCCTGGGACTACGGACCGCTCGGCGTGGAGCTCAAGGAGAACATCAAGCGTCAGTGGTGGCGCTCCATGGTCACCTCGCGCGACGACGTGGTCGGTCTCGACTCGTCGGTGATCCTCGCCCGTGAGGTCTGGGAGGCGTCCGGCCACGTCGCCACCTTCTCCGACCCGCTGACCGAGTGCACCTCCTGCCACAAGCGCTACCGCGCGGACCACCTGGAGGAGGCGTACGAGGCCAAGCACGGCAAGCTGCCCGCGAACGGCCTCGCCGACATCAACTGCCCGAACTGCGGCAACAAGGGCCAGTTCACCGAGCCCAAGCAGTTCTCCGGCCTGCTCGCCACGCACCTCGGCCCGACGCAGGACACCGGCTCGGTGACCTACCTGCGCCCCGAGACCGCCCAGGGCATCTTCACCAACTTCGCCCAGGTGCAGACGACCTCGCGCAAGAAGCCCCCGTTCGGCATCGCCCAGACGGGCAAGTCCTTCCGCAACGAGATCACGCCGGGCAACTTCATCTTCCGCACGCGTGAGTTCGAGCAGATGGAGATGGAGTTCTTCGTCAAGCCGGGCGAGGACGAGCAGTGGCACGAGTACTGGATGCAGCAGCGCTGGGACTGGTACACCGGCCTCGGCATGCGCGAGGAGAACATGCGGTGGTACGAGCACGCCGCTGAGAAGCTCTCCCACTACTCCAAGCGCACCGTCGACATCGAGTACCGCTTCAACTTCGGCGGCTCGGAGTTCTCGGAGCTCGAGGGTGTGGCCAACCGCACCGACTTCGACCTCAAGGCCCACTCCGCGGGCTCCGGCCAGGACCTGTCGTACTTCGACCAGGAGGCCGGCGAGCGCTACTTCCCGTACGTCATCGAGCCGGCGGCCGGCCTCAACCGCGCCATGCTCGCCTTCATGCTCGACGCGTACAACGAGGACGAGGCGCCGAACGCGAAGGGCGTCATGGAGAAGCGCGTCGTGATGCGCCTCGACCCGCGCCTCGCGCCGGTCAAGGTCGCGGTCCTGCCGCTCTCCCGCAACCCGCAGCTCTCCCCGAAGGCCAAGGGCCTCGCGGCGGACCTGCGCAAGAACTGGAACATCGAGTTCGACGACGCGGGCGCGATCGGCCGCCGCTACCGCCGCCAGGACGAGATCGGCACGCCGTTCTGCGTCACCGTCGACTTCGACACGCTCGACGACAACGCCGTGACCGTGCGCGAGCGCGACACGATGAAGCAGGAGCGCGTCTCCCTCGACCAGATCGAGGGCTACCTGGGCTCGCGCCTGCTGGGCTGCTGACCCCTTTAGCCGAAACCCGAAGGCCCCGGTTCCCGCTTCGGCGGGGGCCGGGGCCTTCGGGTTTCAGGAGCGTTCAGTTCGCCCAGCCGGAGGTGTCCAGCTTGCAGTCGAACGGGGCGGGGACGTGGACCGCCCCTCCGAATTCGATCTGTGTGCGGGTGCGGTAGCCGTGGTCCGACGGCTCGGAGTACACGGTAACGGTGCCTGTCAGCATGTCGACGAGCACGTATACGGGCACACCGGCTTTGCCGTAGACCTCGACCTTTTCCACGCGGTCGGCGTCGGCTGTCGAGCCGGACGTCAGCTCGCCCACGAGGGACAGTGCGTCGCCAGGCCTGTAGATGCTGTCGGTCCGCAGGGCGCTGGAGTCTGCGACGTGGAAGTCAGGGCCGTAGGCGCGCGATTGTTCGGCGAACTTGTAGAGGCTGGGGTATGCCCGCGCCCGGTGGCCCTTGGGTACATGCGGACTCAGCTGGTCGACGAGTTCGTCGAGGATGAGGTCATAGAAAGCCCTGGACCACGGTGACACGACGATCTTCCCCCCGATGATCTCCGTGTAGTACCCGTCCGGAAGATCGGCGTCGATCTTCTCGAGAATCCTGCACAGCTCTTCGAAATCTGCTTCCGGGCCTTGGATCGTCAGCATGGGTGGTGGTGTCTCAACCATGACTGCCATGATGCGCCTCCTTCTCTGTGCAGGCGAACATGTGCTCAACGTAGCGATGTCTGTCGGTGACTGGGCTCGCCTCTTCGCGCATTCGTCCGATAGTGGTATCGACACCCCCTGGTCGAGCGCGAGTTCGACATTAATGGGCGTTCGGGAGGTGACGCTCCCTTCCGTTTGTGACATGGACACGGCATCATGCGCCTGCGGCCGCATGTCGGCCCCGCATCGGCAGCGGTCCCGTTCCGTCCCCACACGGAAAGGCCCACCCCATGTCCCGAAAACGCCTGGCAGGGTTAGCGGTCGGAGTGACGGTCATGGCCGCGGCGGCCATGCTCCCGCAGGCCACGACGGCCCTCGCCGGAGCCGCGCAGCGCGGATCCCACCACGACACCGACGTCGTCTATGAGGTCCCGGCGCACCACAAGCAGGACGCGCAGACCCTGATCGCCGCCGGGTACGACCTCCTGGAGCGCCGGCAGGGCGACCACCTCTTCGTCCTCGGCGACCGGAAGACCGGCGACGGGCTGCGCCGCCTCGGCTTCGCACCGACCGTCGTCCAGACCGTCAAAAGACCGGCATCCGGCAAGACGGCGGCCGGTGACACGTACGACGGCGGCTACCACACCGTCGGCGCGCACTACGCGCACCTGGACCAGCTCGCCGCCCAGCACCCGGACCTGGCGACGGTCGTCACGTACGGCAAGTCCTGGCTGAAGCAGACCGGTTCGGGCGGCAATGGCCTCAAGGCCGTCTGCGTCACCAAGATGAAACCCGGCGACTGCTCGCTCAGCCCGAACTCGGCCAAACCCCGCTTCTTCCTGATGAGCCAGATCCACGCCCGCGAGCTCACCACCGGTGAGATGTCCTGGCGCTGGACCGACGAGCTCACCGGGCAGTACGGCAAGGACCCGGACATCACCAAGCTCATGGACACCACCGAGATGTGGGTCGTGCCGATCGCCAACCCCGACGGTGTCGACATCGTCGCGAGTGGCGGCGACAACCCCGTATGGCAGCGCAAGAACGCCGACGACTCCCACGGCTCCTCCTGCGGCTGGAGCGGTCAGACAGGCGTCGACCTCAACCGCAACGCGGGCACCCACTGGGGCGGCCTCGGCACCTCCACCCAGCCCTGCAACGAGGTCTATCTCGGTCCCGCCGCCGACTCCGAGCCGGAGAACGCCGCGCTGGAGGGCCTCTTCCGGCAGCTCTACCCGGCCGTCCGCACCGGCACCGGCGACAGCGACCCCGCGCCCGCCGATGCCCGGGGCATGATGATCAGCCTCCACAGCGACGCCAGCATGGTCCTCTTCCCCTGGGAGTCCGACCACCGCGTGCACAGCGGCAACGACGCCGCGCTGCGCGCCCTCGCCGGTCGCATGGGCTCGATCACCGGCTATCAGTCCGGACAGGCGGGCGAGATCCTCTACGACGCCTCCGGCGGCACCGACGACTGGACGTACGACAAACTCGGGCTGGCCAGCTTCACCATCGAGATCGGTGACAGCGACGGCCGCGGCTGCGACGGGTTCACCCCGGCGTACTCCTGCCAGGACAGCTACTTCTGGCCGAAGATCGAGCCCGCCCTGAGGTACGCGGCGCAGCACGCGGCGGCGCCGTACCGCTCCGCGGACTGAGGTTCTCCGGGTCCGGACCTCTCGGCGGCGGGGCCCGGACCCGGGCGCGGCGGTGGCACTGGCTACACCCCCAAGTCGGGCGGCAGTGCCATAGTCCGGCCCTGACCTGCGGCCTTACCGTTTGGAGCATGCGAATTCCCCTCGTGCTCCGGACCCTGCTCAAGCCGTTCGACGGCGCGGGACGGGCTGCCGCCTTCCTGGCCGTCGGCACTCTCGTGCAGGTCGCCGCCCTGTTCGTCGTGGCGGTGCCGTGGCTGCCCGGGGGGCCGACGGAGATCTTCGCCGTGCTGGCCGCCGTGTTCGCCCCGCTGGCCGTGCTCGCCCTCGCCTCACCCGTGCTGACCGCGATCCAGGGCGCGCGCTTCCGCGGCCGGCTCGGCGTGGACATCCCCCGGCCGGTCGGGGTCCGGGGCGCCACCCGGGCGGAGCGTGCCAAGCGGTGGCTGCGCTCGCCGGCCGCCTGGCGCCAGGTGCGGTACCACCTGTTCGCCGGCCCGCTGATCGCGCTCGGCGGCACGCTCACCCTGCTCGCGTGGGCCGCCGCCGCGGCCGCCGCCACCGTCTACGCCTGGATGTGGGTCCTGCCGGTGGAGGTGCGCGTCGAGCACTTCGGCCTCACCACGCGGGCGGCGTATGTCACGGCCGCCGGGATCGCCGGGCTCTACGGCGCGGCCTGGCTCACCCGCGCCCTCGCCCGGCTCGACACCCGCGCCGCGCTGACCCGGCTCGGCCCCAGCCGCGAGGAACTCCTGCGGATCCGCGTCGCCGAGGTCACCGAGAGCCGCGCGGGCGTCGTCGACGCCGCGGACGCGGAACGCCGCCGCATCGAGCGCGACCTGCACGACGGCGCCCAGCAGCGCCTCGTCTCCCTCGCCGTCAACCTCGGCCTCGCCAAGGCCACGATGAAGGACCTGCCCGAGGACGCCCGCAAGGTCATCGAGGAGGCGCACCGCGAGGCCAAGGAGGCCATCACCGAACTGTCCGACCTCGTACGCGGTCTGCACCCCGCCGTCCTGGAGGACCGTGGCCTCGACGCCGCCCTCTCCGGCATCGCCGAGCGCGCGCCGCTGCCCGTACGCCTGCACGTCGACCTCGCCTCGCGGCCCGCGCCGACGATCGAGGCCGTCGCCTACTTCGTGGTCTCCGAGGCGCTCGCCAACGTCGTCAAGCACGCGCAGGCGTCCCGGGCGGATGTCACCGTCGAGCGGTTCGGGGGGATACTGCTCGTGGTCGTCTCCGACGACGGCGTGGGCGGAGCGGACTCTTCCGGTGGTACGGGGCTGGCCGGTCTGGCCAAGCGCGTCGCGTCGGTCGACGGCACGTTCTCGATCAGCAGCCCCACGGGGGGCCCGACCGTAGTGACTGTGGAGCTGCCGTGCGCGCCGTGATCGCCGAGGATTCCGTCCTGCTCAGGATCGGCCTGGTGCGGGTCCTGGAGACGGCCGGATTCGACGTGGTCGCGGAAGTGGGCGACGCGGAAGCGGTGTTGGCGGCGGTGGAGGAGCACCGCCCCGGCCTGGTCGTCCTCGACGTCCGCATGCCGCCCGGCTTCACGGACGAGGGCGTGCGCGCCGCCCTCGTCATCCGCCGGCAGTGGCCGGACACGGCGGTGCTGCTGCTCTCGCAGTACGTGGAGGAGCGGTACGCCGCCGATCTGCTCTCCGGCGACACGCGGGGCGTCGGCTACCTCCTGAAGGAACGCGTCGCCGACGTCGAGGAGTTCATCGACGCCCTGCGCCGCGTGGCCTCCGGCGGCACGGCGCTCGACCCCCAGGTGGTCTCCCAGCTCCTGCTCCGCCGCCACAGCGACCCCCTGGACCGCCTGACCCCGCGCGAACGCGAGGTCCTGGAGTCGATGGCCTCCGGCCGCTCGAACGCGGGCATCGCGGAGGCGCTCTGCGTGAGCGAGTCCGCTGTGGCGAAGCACATCAATTCGATCCTGTCGAAGCTGGATCTGCCGAAGGCGGACGCGGATCATCGGCGGGTGCTGGCGGTTCTGCGGTTCTTGGGGGTGGGGTAGGGGAGGGGCCGGGTTGCTCTAGTCTGCCGTCATGATTCGCGCAGTGGTGTTCGATGTCGGCGAGTGCCTCGTGGACGAGACCCGCGAGTACGGGACTTGGGCCGATTGGCTGGGAGTGCCGCGGCACACCTTCGCCGCGATGTTCGGTGCGGTGATCGCGCAGGGTCGCGACTACCGCGAGACCTTCCAGGAGTTCCGGCCGGGTTTCGACCTCGGCGAGCAGCGCGCGGCGCGCGCGGCGGCCGGGCAGCCGGAATGGTTCGGCGAGGAGGACCTGTACCCGGACGTGCGGCCCGCTCTGCGGGAGCTCCGGGAGGCGGGACTGTGGCTGGGCATCGCCGGAAACCAGACCGTCCGGGCCGGTGGTCTGCTCCGCGAGCTGTTCACCGGCGACGTGGACCTCATCGGGATCAGCGACGACTGGGGTGCGTCCAAGCCGGACCCGGAGTTCTTCGTGCGGGTCGCCGAGGCCGTGCCGTTCCGGCCGGAAGAGATCCTCTACGTCGGCGACCGCGTCGACAACGACATCAGGCCCGCGGCCTCCGCGCGCATGCGTACGGCCCTCGTCCGGCGCGGCCCGTGGGCGACGATCCAGTGGCGGACGCCGGATGCGCTGAGCGTTCCCACGTTCCGGGTCGAGAGGCTCACGGAACTCGTGGAACGCGTGGCGAAGTTCAACGCCGAAGCGCGCTGACGGTCGTACCCCAGGAGTACAGCCGGTCGTCGAGGCCCCGCACGCACGGCTCGTGCTGCCAGGCCGCGAGCGACCGGCGTACGTCCCGTACCCGGTCCATGCCCGTCGCGTACCAGGTTGCTCCGAGCTGTTCGAGGGCTTGGCAGGCGTAGGCGCACGCCTTCTCCGGGTCGCCTGCGGCTGCCTCGACTGCCGCGAGGTCGCCGAGGATCACCGTGCGCTGCTTGGCGGATTCGGCAGGCAGCTGATCGAGCGCCGATCGCAGGGTCTCTCGGGCCTGCGGAAGATGCCCTGCCTTCAGCTGGGTATTGCCCTTGAACGCGGCGAGTCGTGTCACGTCGAACCAGTCCATCCATGGCGGTGACGCGCCCTCGGATCCGTCCGCCAGCACATCCTCGCCGTGCCTGATCAAGTGGAGCGCTGTGCGCAGGTTGCCGCACCGCGTTTCGCATTCCGCCTCGACGGCGTCCAGCCATGCCCAGAACTCAGCCGACGCCGGGCCGCGACGGGCGTAAGTGCGAGCGGCTACGAGGCGCTCGATCGCGTCGTCTCTACGCCCGGCCCAGCCGGGAATGAACGCGGTGTGCGCGAGGATGGCGCTGCCCAGGAGGGAATCGTCCGCCTCGCCCGCGGCTTGCAGCGCACGCAGCAGCGTCTCGCCTGCCTGATCCGCTTGCCTCAGGTCGAAGAACTCGATACGCCCTGCGAGTAGGTAGCTCTCCGCGAGGGATGCCGCGACAACGGCTCGGCATCCGCCGACTGTCTCCGGGAGAAGCGCGCACCCCAGACGGGCGTGGCCGAGCACCGCCGGGTGCAGGGTGGCCGGGGCCACCGACCAGTACAGGCGTCGGTGTGCCCGGGTGACATCGGCGAAGTCCTGGCCGACGCTGGCCGGGTGGAGGCAGTTCGTCGCTCTGGAGGGTATGGGTGTCAAGGCCGCCGCAGCCGTACCGCCGTTGACGGGGTCGAGGAACATGGGGTCCGGCGGCCGGGTTTCGGACTGCCCCCACGGCGGGGTGAAGCCCAGCTCCTCCAGAGGCTGACGGAGCAGATGCGCGAGGACGCGGCCGACGTCCGGGTGAGGCCAGGGCGGGGCGGCTGATTCCCAGCGCCGCACCTGACGCACACCTGCCGTCACACCTCGCATCCCCAGCTTGGGCGCGGCCCGGCCGATGGCATCCGCCAGCGCCTGCTGCGACGCGAAACCGGCAGCCACTCGCGCTGATTTCAACCGGACGTTCCCAGGTGCTCGTGACACGGACCCTCCAGACGTAGCCGTCGTCCCCAAGTTACGTCTCGGCAGGGCCTGATGAGGTCACCCACTCGGGTCTATCGACGTCCCCTGGGGGTCCCCTCGGCGTCCTCCAAGAGTCCTCGAATCGGACCGGCTCGAACGAGAGGCTCTCACCAAGGCTGACTACCCACCATCAACGGCGAGGACCCCCATGCCCGACCTCATCGACGCCGCCCAAATCAACCGCACCATCGACCGGGCCCTCACAACTCCCGTGCTGCCGACGCACACAGAGCTCAAGGAGCTGGAGCAGGCGCTGCGCCGTCATATCCACGCCCTGCTGCCCGTCATCGACGCGCAGACCACCCGCATGAACCCCGGGAGCAAGGAGTGGGCCATGCGAAGGTTCACGCTCGCCCGCGCCCGCGCCGTGCTCCTCGACGGGCCCGGCGCCGGGCTGCGGTCCGCCGCCGAGCACGTGGACAGCCTCGCCCACGTCTGCCGGGCCCTGCTCGGCCAGAGCCTGTGAGCACCCGGCCCATGGAACCGCCTGCCGGTGACCTGTTCCCGAGGCCCGCCCCCACCTGCCCCGCGCTGCGGGCCGCTCCCGCCCGCGTCGTGCCCGACCGCCTTCCCGGATTCCGGGCGGACCGCGACACAGCGTTCACCAGGGCCACGGAAACCGGCGCGTCCGGCCCGGTCAAGGACTTCCAGCTGAAGTGGGCGACGGTCATCGAGATCGAGCGTCGCCCCCCGCTCGTACACCGCATGCGCGAGGCGCGGCGACGCCTTCACACGCTCGACCGCGTCGACCCCGGCCGGCGTGCCGCGATGGGCGAGTTCCTGGCCGTTCACGATGAAGCCCGGGCGGCGTCGGGCGGCCGCTGACCGGCGGCATCCGCCGCCCGCGCGGCGGGCCCGCTCAAGCCGGGCGCAACCCCCGCAGCACCAGGTCGCATACCGCCTCGAACGCCGCGTCGATCTCCGGGCGGGACCACTCCTGCGCGTACGCCGGGTCGTGGAAGCGGTTCGTCGCGTCCCAGACCGCCCGGGCGGTGGGGGCCGGGTCGACGGTGGCGAACGCGCCGGTCGCCGTGCCGTCGGCGATGATGCGGGCGAGCTGCTCGATCATCGTCTCGATGTGGCGGTCGACGACGGCGCTGTTCTCACCGACGAGGACCATGTACGTGGCGAAGAGCTCGGGGTCGTCGCCCGCCTTGTGGCGCTTGGCGGTGAAGAGGGCGGCGAGCCACTGGCGCAGGCGCGGCTCGGCGGGGCCCTCCGCGTCGGCGAAGGCGGAGAGCGCGGTGTGCGACTGGTCGAGCCAGCGCTGGGTGACCGCCTCGCGGAGGGCGGCCTTGCTGCCGAAGTGGCGGTAGACGCTGCCGTGACTGACGCCCAGGGCCCGCGCCACGTCGACCACGGTGGCCTTGGCCGGGCCGTAGCGGCGCAGCACGTCCTCGGTGGTCTCGAGGATGCGGGCGGGGGTCAGGGTCTCGGGCGGCATCGGGGCGTACGGCCTTTCCGTGAGGAGCGGGGGCGCGGGGAGCCCCCGTAGTGACCGTACCCGCTCACTTCTCGCTGTCGAGATGGGCCATCTGGTCCGTGGGGTAGCGGTCGCCCGCGGCCGCGCCGGCCGGGACGGCCCGCTCGATGGCGGCGAGGTCGGCCTCCTCCAGCTTGACGTCGAGCGCGCCCAGCGCCTCCGTGAGGCGGTCGCGGCGGCGGGCGCCGACGAGGGGGACGATGTCCTCGCCGCGCGAGAGGACCCAGGCGATGGCGGTCTGGGCGACGGTGGCGCCCTTGGCCTCGGCGACCTCGCGGAGCGCGTCGACGAGGTCCAGGTTGTGCTGGAGGTTCTCGCCCTGGAAGCGCGGGCTCATGCCGCGGAAGTCGTTCGGGGCGAGCTGCCGGTCGCGGGTGAAGTGGCCGCTGATCAGGCCGCGCGAGAGCACGCCGTACGCGGTGACGCCGATGCCCAGCTCGCGGAGGGTGGGCAGGATGTCGTCCTCGATGCCGCGCGAGATCAGGGAGTACTCGATCTGGAGGTCGGAGATCGGGGCGACGGCGGCGGCCCGGCGGATGGTCTCGGAGTTCACCTCGGAGAGGCCGATGTGCCGGACGTGCCCGGCCTCGACGAGCTCCGCGATGGCGCCGACCGTCTCCTCGATGGGGACGTTCGGGTCGAGGCGGGCGAGGCGGTAGATGTCGATGTGGTCGGTGCCGAGGCGCTGGAGCGAGTAGGCGGCGAAGTTCTTCACGGCGTTCGGGCTGCCGTCGACCCCGGTGAAGCCGCCCTCGACGGTGCGCAGGGCGCCGAACTTGACGCTGGTGAGGGCGCGTTCGCGGGTGCCCGCGGGGGCGGTGCGCAGCGCTTCGTTGATGAGCAGTTCGTTGTGGCCCATGCCGTAGAAGTCGCCGGTGTCGATCAGTGTGACGCCCGCGTCGAGGGCGGCGTGGATCGTGGCGATCGACTCGGCGCGGTCGGCCTCGCCGTAGAGGGCGGACATGCCCATCGCGCCGAGACCGAGAGCGGATACCTGGGGGCCGGTGGTGCCGAGGGTGCGGTGCTGCACGGGGACTCCTTCGTGGGGGCTGGGGAGTGCCTCCTCGCGGCCGGCTCCCGGGAGGGGCCGCCCGGCGAGGGGCACACCAGAAGAGTGACACATGGACTGACAGATTTCAATATCTGTCAGTCCATCCATCCTCTTCGCCCCTCGACTCCGGGCCCGAAGGCGCCCCAGGGGCGATTTCAGGCCATCGTGCGCGGGAGCCGCAGACTCAGCGCGACCGACACGGCCACTGCCACCAGTTGCACCGCCAAGGTCACCGCCAGCGCCTCCCGCATCCCCGCCGACGGGGCCAGCGAGAGGAAGAGCGACCCCAGCGTGGCCACGCCCAGCGCCATGAACGACTGCTGCGTGGTCACCATGACCCCGCCGCCGACGCCCGCCTGTGCCACCGGCACCTCGCTCAGCACGACCCGCAGCGTCAGCGGAAGGAGCAGCCCCTGCCCCAGCCCCTGCACGGCCAGCGCGGGTGCCAGGCCCCACGCGCCCAGACCGTCCCAGCCCCAGTAGAAGGTCGCGGCTACCGCCAGCACGCCGACGGCCTGGATCAGCGTCCCGGCGGCGATCACCCGGCCGCCGTACCGCGCCGCCAGCCGCGGCCCGAGCAGCGAACCGGCGAAGAACGTCACGCACAGCGGCAGCAGTGCCAGCCCCGCGGCCAGCGGCCCCAGCCGCAGTCCCTCCTGCAGGGCCACCGCGATGACGAACATGTAGCCGCCCCAGCCGAGCGAGAAGGGCACCAGCAGGGCCAGCCCGCCGCGCACCGAACGGATCCGCAGCAGCGACGGCGGCACCAGCGGCGTCCGCCCGGCCGCCTCCTCGCGCCGCTCCACCAGCACGAACGCCACCGCGGCCACCGGGAAGACGGCCAGCAGCACCCACGACCACACCGGCCAGCCCGCCGCCCGGCCCTCCGTCAGCGGCAGCAGCAGCGACACCAGCGTCAGCGACAGCAGCACCGTGCCGCGCCCGTCCACCCGCGTCGGGTGCTCCGAACGCGTCTCCGGCACCGTACGCACCGCCAGCAGCAGCGCGGCCACCGCGACCGGCGCGTTCACCAGGAAGATCGACCGCCAGCCGGTGCCCGCGACATCGAAGGACACCAGCACGCCGCCGAGCACCTGGCCGACCGCGCTGGCGACCCCGGCCGTACCGCCGTACAGGCTCAGGGCCCGCGCGCGGTGCTTGCCGTGCGTCGTGGCCTGGATCGTCGCGAGCACCTGAGGCAGCATCAGCGCGGACGCGGCGCCCTGCGCGACCCGGGCCGCGACCAGCGTCCAGGCGTCCGGGGCCAGCCCACAGGCCACGGACGTCACCCCGAAGGCGGCCGTACCCCACAGGAACAGCCGCCGCCGGCCGACCATGTCGCCCAGCCGGCCGCCGAGCACGAGCAGGACGGCGTACGCGACGCCGTAGCCGCCCACGACCATCTCCAGCAGCGCCGGGCCCGCGTGCAGATCGCGGTCGATGGTGGGGAGGGCGACATTGACGATGAAGAAGTCGACCATCGGCAGGGCCGCGCCGACGAGCACGGTGAAGAGCCCCAAGGGGCTGAGGGCAGGGGTCGGTTCAGTGGTGACGGCCGTGGCCGCCGGGGCGATCGGGGATATTCGGGTTTGGCTCACACAGGAGACGATGCCGACTCACTCAGGCGGGTACCAGAGTCTCCCTATCCTGGTACCAGGACTACCTGCCAACCGGCTCGCGGGTCCGGCATCCTGGAGCCATGACCACGATGGTGCACGAGCGACGGCCTGCCGGCCCGACAGTTCCGGCGGTCCCTGCCGCCGCCCCCGCCCCCGCCCCCGCCCCGGCCTCGGCCGATGACGTACGACGCGGCGAGCTCGCCGCCTTCCTGCGCAGCCGCCGCGAGCGCATCACCCCCGAACAGGCGGGCCTCCCGCGCGGGCCCCGCCGCCGCACCCCCGGCCTGCGCCGCGAGGAGGTCGCCCACCTCGCCGCCGTCGGCGTCACCTGGTACACATGGCTGGAGCAGGCCCGCGACATCAAGGTCTCCGCGCAGGTGCTCGACGCCATCGCCGACGCGCTCATGCTCGACCGCGGCGAGCGCGGCCACCTCTTCGCCCTCGCCAACTCCGTCGATCCGCGGCCGGACACGGAGTGCGCCGGGGTCCCGGCCGCGCTGCGCCTGATGCTCGATCAGCTGGAGCCGTTCCCCGCCTGCGTCCAGAACGCGCGCTACGACATCCTCGCCTACAACCGCCCCTACGGCCGGCTGATGTGCGACCTCGACGCCCTCCCCCGGGAGGAGCGCAACTGCATGTGGCTCGCCTTCATGAACCCCGACTGGTGCGCCAGCCTCGTCGACCGCGAGGAGGCGGTCCGCATCATGGCCGCCAAGTTCCGCGCGTCGATGGCCGAACACCTCGCGGATCCCGCCTGGAAGTGCCTCCTCCGGCGGCTCCAGGAAGGCTCGGCGGAGTTCCGCGAGATCTGGGAACGGCATGAGGTGGTCCGCTTCGCGTCCCGCACGAAGGCGTTCCGGCAGTCCCGGGTGGGGTTGCTGCGGCTGGACTACACGGCGCTTTGGCTGGGGCCCAATGCGGGGTCGAAGCTTCTTACTTATACGCCGGCGGATGAGGAGTCTCGGGAGAGGTTGGAGCTTTTGCGTTCGCTGTAGGGGGTTGTCGGGTGCGGGTTGTTTGTGGTGGGGGTTCGGGTGGCCTCAAGCGCCGGCCGGGCTTGGGGTTGGTGGGGTTCGCCATTGTCTGGTGCGGGTCTGTTGCCGCCTGCGGCGGGAGCGCCCTGCGGGCGCGGCCTCAAGCGCCGGCCGGGCTTGGTTTGTGGTGGGTGCCGGGTGTGGGTCTTCCGGGCTGGGGACCTGGAACGCGGTGCGGGTGCCCTTTTGCGTTCTGAGTGCCGTGACGTCGCACCGCGTTCCAGAACCCCACCCTCCAGCCCCACCCCCTCCCGCCGGAGGGTACGTAAGGGCCGGTGGGGGCGCCGGTCTTTTCGTTTCAGCCCGCCTCGGGTGCTCGTGCCGCCCCGGGTACGCCTGTCGTTTCTTTCAGCCCGTCCGGCGTTTGAGGACAACGCGCGAAGCGTGTTGCGGGGTCTGGGGCGCGGCCCCAGTTCCGGGGCGCGCAGCGTTGTGGAGGGCTGGGGGCTCGCCCCCAGGTTTCGGGAAGGGGCGGGTAGGGGAAAAGCGCCGCGGGGCCCGGGGTACGCGCCCCAGTTCGGGAAGCGGCGGGGCAGGCCGTCAGCTCCCCGCCGCCAAGCGGGACGCGATCCGGTCCAGGACAGCAAGATCCTCCGGCGGCAGCGCGAGCAGTGCCGCCGGCGGCGAACCCAGAATGCGATTCGCCCGCTCCGCGGCCTCGCCGCCGGCTGCCGTCACGGAGACGATCTTCGACCGCCGGTCCGCGGGATTCGGCGTCCGTTCGACCAGACCCCGCCGCTCCAGATCGTCCACGACCAGCGTCGTGTAGGGCCGGTCGGTGAGCAGTTGGTCGGCGAGCTCCCGGAGGGTCATCGGGCCCTGGGCGATCCGGCGCAGCGCCTTGACGCGGAAGAAGCTCATGCCGAGCGCCTCGACGACCTCCTTGCGCCGCTCGTTGCCGCCCAGGACGACCTCCCGGAGGTTCCCCCAGGCGCGCTCCGCGGTCCGCGTGGTGTGCTCGTGCGTGGTCATGGTGTCGTCACCGGGATCCTGATCTCGTGGGGAGCGAGTCGGCGGCCGGGTGCGTGCCGCCCGCGCCGAGGCGGGTGGCGGCGCGCTCGGCGGTGCGGCGGGCCCGGCGGCCGGTGGTGATCGTACCCAGCAGCAGGACGGCGAGGCCGCACCCGGCGATGATCCACCAGCCCGTGAGCTGGAGCCCGGCGGCGACGGCCGCGCCGATCACGGCGACGCCGAGCGACTGGCCGACCTGCCGGCTGGTCGAGACGATCGCGGCGGCGACCCCGGCGCGCGAGCGCGGCATGCCGGAGACCGCGGTGTTGGTGATGGGGGCGTTGACCAGGCCGAAGCCGATGCCGAAGAGGACGTACGCGGTGAACAGCGCCGCGTCCGTCGAGCGCGCGTCGAAGGCGGCGAACATCAGGCCGCTGGCCGTCATCGCCGTACCGCCCAGGACGAGCGGCAGCCGGGGCCCGCGCACGCCGACCAGGCGGCCCGAGAGCGGGGCGCAGACCAGGGTCATGGCGGCCATCGGCAGCATGAAGAGCCCGGCGTGCAGGGCGGAGAGCCCGCGCTCGTTCTGGAGGTAGAGGGTGTTGAGGAAGAGGAAGCCGCCGAGCGCGGCGAAGGCGCTCACGCCGATCGCGGTGGCCCCGCTGAAGGGGACGCTGCGGAAGAACCCCAGCTCGACGAGCGGTTCGTGGCGCCGCCTCTCGTAGGTCAGCAGTCCGGCGAGCGAGCCGAGGGCGAGCGCGAAGCAGCCCAGGATCAGCGGCGAGGTCCAGCCCGCGGCGGCGCCCTCGATGATGCCGTAGGTCACGGAGCCGAGCAGCGCGATCACCAGCAGCTGGCCGACCGGGTCGGGCCTGCGCGGTTTCGGGGCGCGGGACTCGGGGACGAAGCGGGCGGTCATCACCAGGGCGAGCAGCCCGACCGGCAGGTTGATCCAGAAGATCGAGCGCCAGCCGACGGTCTGGACGAGCGCGCCGCCGACGATGGGACCGGCGGCCATGCTGATGCCGACGACACCGCCCCAGACGCCGATCGCGCGGGCCCGCTCCTTGGGGTCGGTGAAGGTGTTGGTGATGATCGACATCGCGACCGGGTTGAGCATCGAGCCGCCGACGGCCTGGAGCATCCGGAAGGCGATCAGCCAGCCGAGCCCGGGCGCGAGGCTGCAGAGCACGGATCCGGCGGTGAAGAGCGTCAGACCGGTCTGGAATATCCGTCTGCGCCCGATCCGGTCGGCGGTCGAGCCGCCCAGCATCAGCAGCGAGGCCAGCACGAGCGTGTAGGCGTCGATCGTCCACTGGAGGCCGGAGACCGAGGCGTGCAGCTCCTTCTGCATCGACGGCAGCGCCACGTTGAGGATCGTGTTGTCGAGGCTGACGATCAGCAGGCTCGTACAGCAGATCGCCAGGACGAGCAGCCGTCGGCGGCGGGACAACTCAGGCATGCGGAGCACCTCTGACAGTTGTATTCGTCTAATTATTTAAAGACTACAACTAAACCGGGTGGATGGGTACGCGACAATGGACGACATGACGAACGACGCCGCCACGCCCCTCCAGATCGGCCCGCACACCGTGTGGCCGCCGGTGGTGCTCGCCCCCATGGCGGGAATCACCAACGCGCCCTTCCGCACGCTGTGCCGTGAGTTCTCCGGCGGCAAGGGGCTCTTCGTCAGCGAGATGATCACCACCCGGGCCCTGGTCGAGCGGGACGCCAAGACCATGCGCCTGATCCACTTCGACGGCACCGAGAAGCCGCGCTCCATCCAGCTCTACGGCGTGGACCCGGACACCGTCGGCAAGGCCGTCCGCATGATCGTGGACGAGGACCTCGCCGACCACGTCGACCTCAACTTCGGCTGCCCGGTCCCCAAGATCACCCGCAAGGGCGGCGGCTCCGCGCTCCCGTACAAGCGCAATCTGCTGCGCTCGATCCTGCGGGAGGCCGTCGGCAACGCCGGCTCCCTGCCGGTCACGATGAAGATGCGCAAGGGCATCGACGACGACCACATGACCTACCTCGACGCCGGGCGGATCGCCGTCGAGGAGGGCGTCACGGCCATCGCGCTGCACGGCCGCACCGCGGCCCAGCACTACGGCGGCACGGCCGACTGGGACGCCATCGCGCGGCTGAAGGAGTCCGTCCCCGAGATCCCGGTGCTCGGCAACGGCGACATCTGGTCGGCGGACGACGCCGTGCGGATGATGCGCGAGACCGGCTGTGACGGCGTCGTGGTCGGCCGCGGCTGCCTCGGCCGGCCCTGGCTCTTCGGCGACCTGGTGGCCGCCTTCGAGGGCGGCGGCGCGCCCGCGGCGCCGGTCTTCAAGGAGGTCGCCCGCGTCATGGTGCGCCACGCGGAGCTGCTGGGGGAGTGGCTGGAGAGCGAGGAGCGCGGTGTCATCGACTTCCGCAAGCACGTCGCCTGGTACACCAAGGGCTTCTCGGTCGGCTCCGACCTGCGCAAGAAGCTGGCCGTCTCCTCCTCCCTGGATGAGCTGGCCGCTCTTCTGAGCGAGGTCGACGGCGACCAGACCTGGCCCCTGGGCGCGGACGGCCCGCGCGGCCGTACGTCCGGGCGCAACCGGGTCGTGCTGCCCGACGGGTGGCTGGACGACCCGTACGACTGCGCCGTCGTGGGCGCCGAGGCGGAGCTGGACACCTCCGGAGGCTGAGCCGACCACACCTCGCGGGCGCGAGAGGAGGGGCCGGGATTCAGTCAGGTCGGGGCGTGATTCTCGCCACCACTGATCGGGGTTGCGCTCAGATGAGCGGCTGAAAAGGATCCGTACTCTTCTGAAGGGTGGCACTGGGTGCCACCCTTCTTGCGTTCATTGGTTGATGACTCACCCCTTGATCCGTCGACGCTGCGTGACCTGGCGGATTCGCCTTGTCATCCTTGCTTCAAGTGTTGAACGAGCGGGTTTCGGCCCCTTTTCCGGGCCTTGACTTTCGATCTGCTGGCAGACGGGTGGTTGCGGCCTCATGACCGTGGAGTGGACCTCCCGGGAAGCCTTCGATCTGGGTACGCTCCCCGCCGTCAGCATCGTTTGAGCAGCCTTCCCCTCACCTGTGTACGGGGGGACCCCAGTGAGGAGTCGAGTCCCGTGCCGGAAACCCAAGATCGCCAGAAGTTCGTCTACGACTTCACCGAGGGCAACAAGGACCTCAAGGACCTGCTCGGCGGGAAGGGCGCCAACCTCGCCGAGATGACGAACCTGGGCCTGCCCGTACCGCCCGGCTTCACCATCACCACCGAGGCGTGCAAGGTCTACCTCGCCAGCGGCAGCGAGCCCACGGCACTGCGTGACGAGGTCTCCGCCCACCTGGACGCCCTTGAGGCGAAGATGGGCAAGAAGCTCGGCCAGTCCGACGACCCGCTGCTGGTGTCCGTCCGCTCGGGCGCCAAGTTCTCGATGCCCGGCATGATGGACACCGTCCTCAACATCGGCCTCTCCGACGCCTCGGTCACCGGGCTCGCCGCCCAGGCCGGCGACGAGCGGTTCGCCTGGGACTCCTACCGCCGCCTCATCCAGATGTTCGGCAAGACCGTGCTCGGCGTCGACGGCGACCTCTTCGAGGAGGCGCTGGAGGAGGCCAAGCGGGCCAAGGGCGTCACCACCGACGTCGACCTCGACGCCGGCGACCTCCAGCGGCTCGTGGCGGAGTTCAAGGGCATCGTCTCCAAGGAGACCGGCCGCGACTTCCCGCAGGAGCCGCGCGAGCAGATGGACCTCGCCATAAGGGCGGTCTTCGACTCGTGGAACGGCGACCGCGCCAAGCTCTACCGCCGCCAGGAGCGCATCCCCGGCGACCTGGGCACCGCCGTCAACATCTGCTCCATGGTCTTCGGCAACCTCGGCCCCGACTCCGGCACCGGCGTCGCCTTCACCCGTGACCCCGCCAGCGGCCACCAGGGCGTCTACGGCGACTACCTCCAGAACGCGCAGGGCGAGGACGTCGTCGCGGGCATCCGCAACACCGTGCCGCTCGCCGACCTGGAGCGCATCGACAAGTCCTCGTACGACGAGCTGATGCAGATCATGCAGACGCTCGAGACGCACTACAAGGACCTGTGCGACATCGAGTTCACCATCGAGCGCGGCAAGCTCTGGATGCTCCAGACCCGCATCGGCAAGCGCACCGCGGGCGCCGCCTTCCGCATCGCGACCCAGCTGGTGGACCAGGGCCTGATCGACGAGGCCGAGGCGCTCCAGCGTGTGACGGGCGCCCAGCTGGCGCAGCTGATGTTCCCCCGCTTCGACGAGAAGGCGAAGGTGGACCTCCTGGGCCGCGGCATCGCCGCCTCCCCGGGCGCCGCGGTCGGCAAGGCCGTCTTCGACTCCTACACCGCGGTGAAGTGGTCCCGGTCCGGCGAGAAGGTCATCCTGATCCGCCGTGAGACCAACCCCGACGACCTCAACGGCATGATCGCCGCCGAGGGCATCCTCACCTCGCGCGGCGGCAAGACCTCGCACGCCGCCGTCGTCGCCCGTGGCATGGGCAAGACCTGTGTCTGCGGCGCCGAGGAGCTGGAGGTCGACACCAAGCGGCGCCGGATGACCGCCCCGGGCGGGGTCGTCATCGAGGAGGGCGACATCGTCTCCATCGACGGCTCCACCGGCAAGGTCTACCTCGGCGAGGTGCCCGTCGTGCCCTCCCCGGTCGTCGAGTACTTCGAGGGCCGGATGCACGCGGGCGCCGACGACGCCGACGAGCTGGTCCAGGCCGTCCACCGGATCATGGCCTACGCCGACCGCATGCGCCGGCTGCGCGTACGGGCCAACGCCGACAACGCCGAGGACGCCTCCCGCGCCCGCCGCTTCGGCGCCCAGGGCATCGGCCTGTGCCGCACCGAGCACATGTTCCTCGGCGAGCGGCGCGAGATGGTCGAGCGGCTGATCCTGGCGGACCACGAGGACGAGCGGGACGAGGCCCTCGGCGCCCTGCTGCCGCTGCAGAAGGCCGACTTCGTCGAGCTCTTCGAGGCCATGGACGGGCTGCCGGTCACGGTCCGCCTGCTCGACCCGCCGCTGCACGAGTTCCTGCCCGACATCACCGACCTGTCGGTGCGGGTCGCCCTCGCCGAGGCCCGCCACGAGCCGCACGAGAACGACCTGCGCCTGCTCCAGGCCGTGCACAAGCTCCACGAGCAGAACCCGATGCTCGGCCTGCGCGGCGTCCGGCTCGGCCTGGTCATCCCCGGCCTGTTCGCCATGCAGGTACGGGCCATCGCCGAGGCCGCGGCCGAGCGCAGGAACGCCAACGGCGACCCGCGCGCCGAGATCATGATCCCGCTGGTGGGCACGGTCCAGGAGCTGGAGATCGTCCGCGAGGAGGCCGACCGCGTCATCGCCGAGGTCGAGGCCGCCACCGGCACCGAACTCCGGCTGGCCATCGGCACGATGATCGAGCTGCCGCGCGCCGCGCTGACGGCCGATCAGATCGCCGAGGCCGCCGAGTTCTTCTCCTTCGGCACGAACGACCTCACCCAGACGGTGTGGGGCTTCTCCCGTGACGACGTGGAGGCGAGCTTCTTCACCGCCTACCTGGAGAAGGGCATCTTCGGCGTCAGCCCCTTCGAGACCATCGACAAGGACGGCGTCGGCTCGCTCGTCCGCGCGGCCGTCGAGGCGGGCCGGGCCACCCGCCCCGACCTCAAGCTGGGCGTCTGCGGCGAGCACGGCGGCGACCCGGAGTCGGTGCACTTCTTCCACGAGGTGGGCCTGGACTACGTCTCCTGCTCCCCGTTCCGCATCCCGGTGGCCCGCTTGGAGGCGGGCCGGGCGGCGGCGATCAGTACGGGTAGTGACAGCCGCTGACGCGGGAGCGGCCTGCGGCCGCGTCCTCGAACGCCGGACGGGCTGGACTTGGTGCAGGCGATCGTCAGCCTGCGGGCCGTCCAGCCCGTCCGGCGTTCAGGGTTCGGGGTGCCTGGCGCCCCGTCAGGGGCGCGGGGAACCGCGCGACCAGCCCCCACCGGCCCGCGGACGGACAAGGGGTCCGGGGCGAGGTCCCGGGGCGAGGTGCGCGTGAGGCGGGCCTCACCGCGGCGGACCGTGGCCCGCGCCGGACGGCGATCCGGCGAGGTCCCGGGGTAACCCGCACGTAACGCGTACCGCACCACAGCGCACCCGGGCCCGCGCCGGACGGCGACATGGCGGAGGGGCGGCGCCCGTGCGGGAGCGCCGCCCCTCTTTACTCCCCCACCGGGAGTTGTTGCCGCCCGCATCGGCTCGGGCGGCAACTCGCATACTCAGCGGCCGCTTTTTCGCTCGCCACCCCCCACGGGAACGAGCGGGGGCGGCCCCGAGTGCGTGAATAGCATTTCGCTTCCGCGACGTTCCCCGCGAGTCCTTTCAACTGTGGCCAAAAGGACGTGGTAACAGCTCGTATCGGTGTGCATACTCAGTGAGCGGGGGGTGGTTGCGGATGTCTCATGTGGGGGTTTGGTGCTACGCGTCCATTTCACTGGACTCGATCTGGCCCGGTTGCGCCTGGCCGGAGACCCGGACGCACTCTGGGAAACCGTTTTGAGTCTGCACCGTCTCCGGGACAAACAAGGCGAGTCGATCTTCGGCGATTGGCGATCGGAAACCCGGGCCCGGTTGAATGGTGAAACTCGGCTTCTCGCCCCGCTGGTTCCCTCCCGCGGCTATTTTCCGGACTTCCTGACGCCCCCCGAAGGCGTACTCGGTCTGGACTCGGGCATGCAGGCACTGCGCGAGACGCCGCCCGACCGGGTGCACCGGGAGCTGGGCCGGCTCTCCACCGTCCGCACGCTCCCCGCTTGGATACGATCCATGGCGGAGGGCGACTCGCGGGCCTTCGCCAAGCTGACGGGCGCGCTGCACGCCTACCACGAGGCGGCCGTCGCGCCCTACTGGAGCCACATACAGGCCCAGATAGAGGGGGACCGCGCGGTTCGCGGCCGGGCCCTGCTCGACGGCGGCGCGGACGCGCTGCTCTCCTCGCTGCCGCCGATGATGCGCTGGCGGGCCCCCGTGCTGGAGGCCGACTATCCCGTCGACCGCGATGTCCATCTCAACGGGCGGGGCCTGCTGCTGGTTCCCTCCTTCTTCTGCCGCCGGACGCCGGTCACTTATCAGAACCCCGACCTCACGCCCGTGCTCGTCTATCCCGTCCGGCACATGGCGGAGTCCTCGCCGCCCGTGGACGCACCGCCGCGCTCGCTGGGCAAGCTCGTCGGGCACACCCGCTCGGCCGTGCTCGGCTCGATCGGCGGCGGCTGCACCACGAGCGAACTCGCCCGCCGCGTCGGGGTGTCGGCGGCCTCCGCCAGCCAGCACGCCGGTGTGCTGCGGGAGGCGGGCCTCGTGCTGACGCTGCGCAACGGCAGCGCCGTGATGCACACCCTCACGCCACTGGGCGCGGCCCTGCTGCGCGGCGGCCACCGCGCCCCGCAGCCGTCCCGCCGCCCTCGGCCGTCGATCCCCGAGCGCTCCGCCCCGGCGACGATGTTGCAGTCTCCCGGGGGATGACCCCCGGGCCCCCGGCCGGGCCGGGCGCGTGGTCCTCAGCCGTCGATCCCCGAGCGCTCCACCCCCGCCACGATGCTGCAGTCTCCCGGGGGATGACCCCCGGGCCCCCGGCCGGGCCGGGCGCGTGGTCCTCAGCCGTCGATCCCCGAGCGCTCCACCCCCGCCACGATGTAGCGCTGAAGCACCAGGAAGACCACCAGCAGCGGCACGATCGACACGGCCGCCGCGACGAACAGTTCGTGGATGTTGACGGTCTGCGCCGTCGTGAAGGTCGACAGCGCGACCTGCACCGTCCACGCGTCGCGGTCCTGGCCGATGACCAGCGGCCACAGGAACGCGTTCCAGGCGCCGATGAAGACGATCGTGCCCACCGCCGCGAACACCGGGCGCGAGTTGGGCACGACGACCCGCCAGTACGTACGCCACGGGCCCAGGCCGTCCACCTGCGCCGCGTCCTCCAGCTCCCGGGGGAAGCCCAGGAAGAACTGGCGGAAGACGAAGCAGGCGAAGGCGCTGAAGAGCGTCGGCACGATCAGCCCGCGCAGCGTGGAGATCCACCCGAGCGAGGAGACGAGCACGAAGGACGGTACGAAGGTGACCGCCGCCGGGACCATGAGCGTGCCCAGGACCGCGTAGAAGACGGCGTTCGCGTGCCGGTAGGGGATCCGGGCGAGGCCGTAGCCGGCCAGGGAGGCGAGCAGGAGGGTGCCCGCCGTGGTGGCCACCGCGATCAGCGTGGAGTTGAGCAGCGCGTGCGCCATCGGCACGCTCGGGTCGTCGAACAGCTCCCGCAGGTTGGACCAGCGCAGCTCGCGCGGGAAGAACGTCCAGCCGGGCGCGGTGATGTCGGCCTCGGTGGCCAGCCCGTTCCGCAGCAGGAGGTAGAAGGGGATCAGGAACAGCGCGGCCAGCGCGATCAGCAGCACCAGCCGCAGCGCCCGCCCCGCCCGTACGAGGCCGTCGTCCGTACGCCTCATCCGTCCGCCTCCCGCCTGCCCAGGCCGAACCAGCGGGCCTGTGCCACCGTCACGACCGCGATGATCAGCGCCAGGACCACGGCGCCCGCGCTGCCCAGGCCGAGATTCTGCCCCTGCCCGAGCGCCGTGTAGTAGAGGTAGACCAGGGGCGGCCGGGCGTAGGGGGGATAACCGCGGGCGTCCGACAGGAGGTTGTAGAACTCGTCGAACGCCTGGAAGGCGTTGATGACGAGCAGCAGCACCACCGCGACCGACGTGGCGCGCAGCGCCGGGAAGGTGATGTGGCGGAAGGTCTGCCAGCCGGGCCGGGCGCCGTCGACGGCCGCGGCCTCGTACAGCTGCGGCGGGATGCGCTGGAGTCCGGCGAGGAAGAGCACCATGTAGAAGCCCGTCTGGAGCCAGAGCCGCACGGTGACCAGCACCAGCCAGTACCAGGGCGGGTCGGTGGTCGACAGCCAGGCGACCTGGTCGGTGCCGAACCAGCCGAGGACGGTGTTGGCCAGCCCGAACCGCACCCCGTTGAAGATCGACAGCTTCCAGACCAGGGCCGCGACGACATAGGAGCACGCGGTCGGCAGAAAGAAAACCGACCGGAAGAATGCGCGCGCGAAGCGCAGCCGGCCCACCGCGAGGGCCAGGCCGAGCGAGAGGGCATAGGTGGCCGGGACGATGAAGGCGGTGAAGACGGTGAAGGTCACCAGGGAGGAGCGGAAAGCCGGTTCACCCAGCACCGCCGTGTAGTTGCCGAGGCCGATGAAGTGCGTCGGGGAGACGGTGTTGTGGGCGTCGAAGAAGCTCAGCCAGACGCTCCAGGCGAGCGGCACATAGGTGAAGAGCGCGAGACCCAGCGCGAACGGGCCGACGAAAATCCAGAACCAGATGGTCTGATTCCGTTCGCGTGGGGTGAAACGCCGTCGGGTCGTGCCCGGGGCGGCCATTCAGGACTTCTTCCGTACGCGCCGGAGTTCGTCCTCCGTCGTGCTCAGTGCCCCTCGCACTTCGCGCTCGGGATCGGCGCCGTCCTTGATGATGCGGCTGAGGGCGTCCTGATAGGCGGTCGCGCTCGCCACCGTCCACAACAGCGGCTGCGCATAGCCGTGATCGGCCGTGAAGCGCACCACTTCGGCCGCCGGGCCTTCTTTCAGCCGGTCCGCCTTCGCGGCGAGCGACAGACGGGCCGGTATGTGAAATCCGTAGGACAGCGCGAAGTCCTCCTGGAAATCGGTGCGGTCGACCCACAGCCACTTCACATACGCCTTGGCGGCGTCCCGCCGCCTGCTCCGGGTGCTCACCGCCGAGCCGTACGCGCCGACCGGCACGGCCGGCTTGCCCGCCGGGCCGTCCGCCGGGAACGGCAGCACCCCGAAGTCGTTCCCCAGCGCCTTGCGCACCGCGGGCAGCGCCCACAGCCCGGACCACTGCATCGCGGTGAGCCCCTGCGCCAGCGCGGACGGGTCGGACCAGTCCGCGGGCGCGCCCAGCAGCAACGACTTGTCGGCGTAGAGCCGGTGGAGCTTGCCGAGGGCGCGGGCGGCGGCCGGGTCGTCGAAGCCGGGCCTGCCGTCTTCGGTGACCAGGGACAGGCCCGCGGCGTAGAGGGGCGTGCCGCCCAGGGCGCCCGCGCCGCCGTCGTTGCCGAGGAAGAGGCCCTTGGTGCGGGAGTCCGTGAGCCGCTTCGCCGCGTCGACCAGCTCGTCCAGGGTCCCCGGCGGCCGCACGCCCGCCTTCTCCAGCAGGCTCTTGCGGTAGTAGAGCACCTGCGTGTCGACGACCTGCGGGACGGCCCACACCCGGCCGTCGTGGACCTTGGGCGCGAGGGCCGCCGGGTGGAAGTCCGCGCGGACGTCCTTGACGAGGTCGGTGAGGTCGACGACCTGGCCGCCGCGGATCTGGTCCAGCGTCGGCCCGTTGACCTCGAACACGTCGGGCCCCGCGGTGGTCAGCAGCGCGGCCGCGAGCTGCTGGTCGTAGGCGCCGGGGCGCCACTGGACGCGTACGCGGGCGTCCTTGTACGCGGCCGCGTAGCGCCGCACGGCCTGCTCCGTGCCGGCCTCGCCGTACTGGTGGTACCACTGCTCCACGGTGGCGCCGCCGCCGCGGCCGGTGTTGTCGCCGCACGCGGCGAGCGCGCTCGCCAGCGTGAGCGCTCCGCTGCCTGTCAGGAGTCGTCTGCGGCTGATCGCCATCTCGTCCCCTCGCTCTCGGCTTGGCCGTACGGCTCAACGATCAGCGATGGCGGGGGATTACGACAGGGCGCGTGGGGGAGACCGAAGGACCCCAGCGGCCTGCGGCCGCGTCCTCAAGCGCCGGACGGGCTGAACATCAGCCCGTCCGGCGTTTGAGGACAACGCGGCGAAGCCGTGTTGCGGGGGTCTGGGGGCTTGCCCCCCAGTTTCGGGAAGGGGCGGGGTAGGGGGAGAAGCCCGCCGCAGGCGTACCCCTTACCCCCTGCCCCCTACTCCCCGACGCGGAAGCGCAACCGGCAGATCACCGCATCCGTATCGCGCCGCACCGCGTGAGCGACCACCGCCCCCCGCTGGTTCTGCAATAGCCGCTGCCACACATGCGCCGGCTCGACCTCGGGGATCAGAACGGTGACGCGGTTGTCGGGGTGCCGGTCGGTGAGGTCGCGGACGTAGGAGACGATCGGACCGCCCAGCGCCCGCGTGGGCGCGGGGAGTTCGACGAGGTCGACGCCCGGGTTCCACAGTTCCCAGTCGCGGCGCAGCGACTCCGCGGCCCGCCGCCCCTCGGCGTCGGGCTGGGCGACGGTCACGGCCACCACCTCGTCGCCGAGCGACACGGCGGCCGTCAGCGCCTTGCTGGTCAGCCGGGAGAGCGAGGAGACCGGCACGACGACCAGGGAGTGGCAGCGGCGCGGCGGCTCCGGCACCCGGCCAAGACCGAGCCGGTCGCCGATCCGCCCGTACGCGCGGTGGACGGCCTCGAAGACCGCCACCATCAGCGGCAGCGCGAGGACGATCAGCCAGGCGCCCTCGGCGAACTTCGTCGCGGTGACGACGACGGCCGAGACGCCGGTGAGCACGGCGCCGAAGCCGTTGATCAGCGCCTTGCCGCGCCACTTGGGGGAACGTTCCTGCCGCCAGTGCCGGACCATGCCGACCTGGCAGATGGTGAAGCCGACGAAGACGCCGATGGCGAAGAGCGGCACCAGGGTGTTGACGTCGCCGCCGGAGAAGACCAGCAGCAGGGCGGAGACGGCGGCCAGCGCCAGCACGCCGTGCCGGTGCACCTGGCGGTCGGCCTTGAGGCCGAAGACGTGCGGCAGGTAGTTGTCCCGGGCCAGCAGGCCCATCAGCACGGGCAGCCCGCCGAAGGAGGTGTTCGCGGCCAGCGCCAGCAGCACCACGGTCGCGAACTGCACGACGTAGAAGGCCCAGTTGTGGCCGAGTGAGGCGTCCGCGAGCTGGGCGAGGACGGTGACGCCCTCGACCGGCTGGAGGTGGAAGCGGCCGATGAGCACCGACAGGCCGATCAGCATGGCGCCCAGCAGCGCGCCGAGCGCGACCTCCGTGCGCTGCGCCCGCCGGGGGGCCGGGGCGCGGAAGGACGGCACGGCGTTGGCCACGGCCTCGACGCCGGTCAGCGCGGAACAGCCCGCGGCGAACGCCTTCAGCAGGAGCAGGGCGCCGACGGCGGTGGCGTTGCCCGCGAGCGCGGAGGCGTGCCCGGCGGCGGCCTCGGTGCTCGCGGGGGCGTCCCGCAGCAGCCCCGCCACGATCATCGTCAGGATCGAGCCGATGAAGACGGCGGTCGGCACCATGAACCACTTGGCCGACTCCACGATGCCGCGCAGGTTCACGCCCGTGACCAGGGCCAGCACGGCCAGGCAGATCCACAGCCGGTCGGCGTAGAGGGAGGGGAAGGCGGAGGTGAGGGCCGCGACACCGGCGGTCACGGAGACCGCCACGTTCAGGACGTAGTCCAGCACCAGGGAGGCGGCGGTCACCAGGCTGGTGCGCCGCCCGAGGTGCCGCTTGGCGACCGCGTAGGAGCCGCCGCCGTCCGGGAAGGCCGCGATGACCTGCCGGTAGGAGGCCACGAGCACGGCCAGCAGCGCCGCGATCGCGACTGTGACCGGGAGCGTGAAGCCGAGTCCGTACGCCCCCGCCGCCGCCAGCACCAGCACGATCGACTCGGGTCCGTACGCGACGGACGCCATGGCGTCGAGCGACAGGGCGGCCAGGCCCTGGGTGGCGGTCAGCCGGTGCCGGTCCTCGGCGCCGGTATCGGGCGGTTCCTCGCCGGCCCCGGCGCGCTCGTCCGTATTGGCCACCATGGACATCTTTTGTCGTACCTCCGTGACGTGGGACGGCCAGCGTGCGCCCGCCTTCAGCCGCCCGCGCGCGGTCTTGGCGGTCTTTTGGCGCCGCCCGGCCGGATCCTCACGCCTTCTTGATACGCGGGGCCGGGCGGTGTCAGCGATGCGTCAGGGTCCGGCCGCCGGCCGTCAGCGTGGCATCAACATCCGACGACCCGTCGCCCCGGCGGTTCTAGCGTCACCACCATGGGACGGCGACAGCCCTTGCGGGTACGAAGCGGTGGACACGCCTCGCGGCAGCGTGGCTCCGGACGGGAGCGGCACCGGCCCCGGACGACGGCCCCGCCGGGCGGCGCGGTCCTCGCCCACGACCGCAACTGGCGGCGCGAGGCGCGGGCGGCGTGGTGCTCGGGCGTGGCGCTCACCGGCGCCCTCACCGGCATCGACCTCGTCCGCGGCGCGCTCGACGGGCTCCGCGGCTGCTGCTGGGTGGCGCTCGGCGCCCTCCTCCTCGCGGTGCTCATGCCACAGCGGGTCACCGCGGGGGACGGCTGGCTGGCCACGCGCGGGCTGCTGCGTGAGCGGCGCGTACGCACCGACCTGCTCACCCGGGTGCGGCGCTCGGACGGCATCACCCCGCGGCTGGTCCTGCGCGACGTGGGCGGCGGCCGGGTCGAGCTCGACCCCGAGGTTCTCGTCACCAACCCCCTTCTGTGGCACCACCTGGAAGCGGGCGTCCGCCGCGCCCGCGCCGAAGGGCTGCTCCGCGAGGGGGTGACTCCTCTGGCGTGCGTGGGGCGGCGCGTGGACGAGGAGGTGGCACGGGTGCTGCTGAAGGAGGCGGGGCTGGAGTGAGGCCCGGGCGGTCAGCGCCAGGCGTAGGTGACGCCCGTCAGCCGCTCCGAGGCCGCCCACAGCCCCGCGCTCGCCCGGGAGTCCCGCGTCCAAGGTGCCCGCGGGGCACGCCTCGGGATGCCCGGCCCGAAGAAGTCGTCCGGCCCGGCCTCCGGTGCCGTCGCCGCGTAGAGCGTGGGCAGCGCGCCCGCCTCCGGGCTCTGTGCCACCGTGCGGTTGAGCACCTCGAACAGCCGCTCCAGCCAGGCCCGCTCCTCCATCCGGGCCCCCTTCGTCTGGAGGGCCGTCGCCGCGTAGCCGGGGTGCGCGGCCGCGGCCACCACGGGCGAGCCCTCCGCCGCCAGCCGCCGGGACAGCTCGTGCACGAAGAGCAGGTTGGCGCTCTTGGAGCGGGCGTAGGCGGTCCAACGGCGGTAGCGGTGCTCCATGTTCGGGTCGCGCGGGTCGACCGTCCCCAGGAAGTGCAGGAGGCTGGACACGGTGACGACCCGCGCCCCTCGTCCGGCCGCCCGCAGCCGGGGCAGCAGCAGGCCGGTCAGCGCGAAGTGGCCGAGGTGGTTCGTGCCGAACTGCATCTCGAAGCCGTCGACCGTCTTGCGCTCCGGGAGCGCCATCACCCCGGCGTTGTTGACCAGCAGGTCGAGCCGCTCGTCCGGGAACCGCTCGGCGAAGCCCCGTACCGACGCCAGGTCCGCGAGGTCCAGCGGGGCGGACAGCACGTCCGCCCCTGGTGCCTCGGCCCGGATCCGCTCCTCGGCCGCCTCGGCGCGCGTCGCGTCCCGGCAGGCCAGCACCACCCTCGCCCCCCGGCGGGCGAGCTCCCGCGCGGTGACGTAGCCCAGGCCGCTGTTGGCGCCGGTCACCACGGCCGTGCGGCCGCTCTGGTCGGGGATGTCGCTCGCGCTCCAGCCGTTCACGTCCACCGTTCCTGCGCGTGAGTGCTCCGGGGAGCCACCAGCGTAGGGGACGGCGGCCCGCGCGGCCGTGCCATTCGCCCGGGCGGCGTACGGGCGGCCCGCTCCGGGAAAGGGCGGGGCGGGGGAACAGGCCCCGCCGCGGGCGCCGACGCGCGGCCGCCGGGCCGTCACCGACCCGGCGCCGCCGGTCAGTTGACCGACTCGTAGCATCCGCACGTGAGCCCTGACATGCCGCTGACGACGCTGATACTCCTCTGCCTCGCCGCGGCCGCGGCCGGCTGGGTCGACGCGGTGGTCGGCGGCGGCGGTCTCATCCAGCTCCCCGCCCTGCTCGTCGGGCTGCCCACCGTCGCCCCCGCCCACGTCCTCGGCACCAACAAGGCCGTCGCCATCTGCGGTACGGCCGCGGCGGCCGTCGCCTACACCCGACGGGCCGCCCTGGACCTGCGCACCGCCTTACGGATCGGCCTCGCCGCCCTCGGCGGCTCCCTCGCGGGCGCCTTCTTCGCCTCCGGCATCAACAGCGCCGTGCTGCGCCCCCTGATCATGGCCATCCTCCTGGCGGTGCTCGCCTTCGTGCTGCTGCGCCCCACCTTCGGCGTGACGGAGCTCGCGACGGGAGCCTCGGTGACGCGCCGCCGGATGCTGACCGCGATCCTCGTGGCGGGCCTGGGCATCGGCTTCTACGACGGGCTGATAGGCCCCGGCACCGGCACCTTCCTGGTCCTCACGCTGGTCGCGACCCTCCACATGGACCTGGTGACCGCCTCCGGCACGGCCAAGATCGTCAATGTCTGCACCAATGTGGGGGCCCTGGTGACGTTCTCGCTCCAGGGGTCCGTGATCTGGCAACTGGCCGCCCCCATGGCCCTCTTCAACCTCGCCGGTGGCGCGGTGGGCGCCCGGATGGCACTGAAGCGGGGGAGCGGGTTCGTGCGGGTGGTGCTGGTCGTCGTCGTGGTGTCCCTGCTCTGCAAGCTGGGCTACGACCAGTGGGGCGGGTGACGGCAGGCGTCGCGCGGCGCGCCGGGGGACGCCTCCGAGGAGGTCTCACAGCCCATTCGTACGCTGGCCTTATGCCCGATCGTGTGTCATCCGGCTGTACGAAAATAGATCCGGCGTGGGCCACATCCGGGCAGTTGCGGTTAGCCTGGCGACGACCTTCCTGACGCGGTGGGGGTGTACGTGCGTTTCTCCCGGTGGCGCCGGGCCCGGTGGGGCCGGGCCGTGCTCGCGGGGCTCTATGTCGTCACGCTGGCGGCGGCGGTGCCCAAGGGCGCCGGCGGCCACGCGCGGGACGGCAGCTGGTCCAGCGAGGAGGCCCGGCGGTTCTGGGGGCCCGCGCGGATGTCCGCGTCGTCGGGGAGCGGTTCCGACGGCTCCTCCGGCAAGGACGCCGACGCCGAGGCCCAGCAGATCAGCGGCAGCGCCCGGCACTTCGACGGGGTGCCGTCGGTGGGCGTGCTGTTCTACGTCGGCGAGGACATGAAGGACCACCACTGCACGGCGAGTGTGGTGCACAGCCCCAAGGGCAACCTCATCATCACCGCGGGCCACTGCTCCTTCGGCGACCAGGCGGCCTTCGTGCCGGACTACCGCACGGGCGCGGACAAGCAGCCGTACGGCGTCTGGGCGGTCGACCGCACCTTCACCGACCCGCGGCGCACCGACAGCGGTGACGGCTCCGACCTGGACTTCGCCTTCGCCACCGTCAAACCGGACGCGCTGGGCCGCCGGCTCGAACGCGTCACCGGCGCCAACCGGCTCGTCCGCACGCCCGGTTACACCGGCCGCGTCACCGTCATCGGCTACCCCGACGCCGACGACGACCCCGCCGACCAGGCGATCCGCTGCACGGCCATGACGAGCCGCCTGGAGAACTACCGGCAGCTGAAGATGCGCTGCGACGGCTTCTACTCCGGCACCTCGGGCAGCCCGTGGCTGATGCACTTCGACGAGAAGAGCAAGACGGGCGACCTGGTCGGCGTGCTCGGCGGCCTCAACGGAGGCGGCCCCGACGGGGACACGAGCTCGCAGATCTCGTACAGCCCGATCAACGACGACGAGATCTTCAAGCTCTACCTCGACGCCATAAACAACCGCGACCCCAGTCGCTAGGCGCGGTGGCCAGCGGCTCCGGTGGCCCGGCCGTACGGTCAGCGCTCCTCCCGCGGCGCCCTGGACAGGCCCGGCTCCCGTGGGCCCAGGAAGCGGGGGCCCGGGCGGACCGGGGCCGCCACGGCCGCCTTGCCCGCGGCGAGGACCTCCCGGGCCCCGCCCGCGTACCAGCTCAGGTCGTGCGCGTCGGCGGCCGCGCCCACGCCGTACGCCTCGATGCCCGCCGCCCCGCACAGCGCCGGCGCCCGCCGGATGGGGAAGCCCTGACCGATCAGCACCGCCTCGCGCACCCTGCGGACCCGCACCGCGCGCGTGCACGAGTCCCAGGTGTCGAAGCCCGCGAAGTCGCTGACGACACGGCTGTCCGGCATGCCGCGCGCCGTCGGACAGGCGCGCATCGCGTCCGGCTCGTCGTAAGCCGCGCCGCTGTTGTCACCCGTCACCAGCACCGCCTTGACCTTGCCCGCGCGGTACAGCTCGACCGCGGCGTCGAGGCGGTGCGCCAGATACGGGGACGGCTCGCCGTCCCGCGGTCCCGCGCCGAAGACCATGGCCACCGGGGCGTCCGGCACATCGGCGAGGCTCCGTACCCGAGGGGTCGCCGAGGCGTACCCCCACGTGACCGGGGCCGGCGCGAGCAGGCAGCCCGCCATGGCCGCCCACAGCGCGCGCCGCCGCCCCACTGTCGTACGCGGCAGCGGCCGGCCCATCGGCTTCATCTCGAACACCTTTCCGTCGGCATGGATCGGCGCCACCGCGGCCCGGCCGGTTCCACGCGGCGGCCGGAACCCCTCCCGCGGGACGGCCCTCCATCGCCGCTGTCACACCCGGCGGTTACCGTCGGGGGTATGAACGGCACAGCACGGACGGCCAAGGAACAGCCCGGCATCGCCGGATACGAGGCATCGGACCTGGAGCGCTGGGCGCCCGAGCCCGACAAGCGCCCGGGGCGCACCGCCTTCCAGCGCGACCGGGCGCGCGTCCTGCACTCCGCCGCGCTGCGCCGCCTCGCCGGGAAGACCCAGGTCGTCACCCCCGGCGTCAGCGGCCAGGCGTGGGACGCCAGCCCGCGCACGCGCCTGACCCACTCCCTGGAGTGCGCGCAGGTGGGCCGCGAGCTGGGCGCGGCCCTCGGCTGCGACCCCGACCTGGTGGAGGTCGCCTGCCTGGCCCACGACCTCGGCCACCCGCCCTTCGGGCACAACGGTGAGCAGGCGCTCAACGAATTCGCCGCGCCCTGCGGCGGATTCGAGGGCAACGCCCAGTCGCTGCGCCTGCTCACCCGCCTCGAACCCAAGCGCTTCGTCCCCCGCGACGGCGAGCTGTGCAGCGTCGGCCTCAACCTCACCCGGGCCGCCCTCGACGCGGCGACCAAATACCCCTGGCCGCGCGGCGGGCACCCCACGGACCCGGACTCCCGCAAGTTCGGGGTGTATCCGGACGACATGCCCGTCTTCACCTGGCTGCGGCAGGGCGCCCCGGAGCACAGACAGAGCTTCGAGGCCCAGATCATGGACTGGTCCGACGACGTGGCCTATTCCGTCCACGATGTGGAGGACGGCCTGCACGCCGGCCACCTCGACCCGAACGTGCTCCTCGCCGGCCCCGAGCGCGGCGAGGTCTTCGCCGTCGCCGCGGGCCGCTACGCCCCGGGCGCCGCGCCCGAGGAGCTCGCCGAGGCCCTCGACCGGCTGCTCGAACAGGAGTGGTGGCCGCACGGCTACGACGGCTCGGCCGTCGCCCAGGCCCGGCTCAAGGACGCCACCAGCCAGCTCATCGGCCGGTTCTGTCTCGCGGCCGAGACCGCCACCCGCGCCGCCTGGGGGCACCGCCCCGGCGCGCTCACCCGCTATCGCGCCGAGCTCGTCGTGCCCCGCGCCACCCGCCTGGAGTGCGCCGTCCTCAAGGCCGTCGCCGACCGCTTCGTGATGCAGCGCCCCGACCAGGAGAAGCTCCGCGCCGACCAGCGCGTCGTCATCGCCGGGCTCGCCGAGGCGCTCGTCGCCCGCGCGCCCGACGGGCTCGACCCGCAGTTCCGCTCCCTCTTCGCCGCCGCGCACGACGACGCCGGACGGCTGCGCGCCGTCGTCGACCAGATCGCCGCCCTCACCGACGTCTCCGCGCGCACGCTCCTCGCCCGGCTCACCGGGGCGGGGACTGTGGCAAAAGGGTGACCGAATGTCCACACAATCCGAGCACTTCCCCCGCACCATGCGGGTACTGACCCGTCCGGGGTAGTCCCTCTTCCGGCGGCACACTCCGTGCGGGACCCTCTGCACGGGCTTTCGACCGGGGGCGGTAGCGCAGACGCACTGCGTGGCAGCGAGGAGGCAGCAAGTGGTCGACGCACACCAGACGTTCGTCATCGTCGGAGGGGGCCTGGCCGGCGCGAAGGCCGCCGAGACCCTCCGCTCGGAGGGCTTCACCGGGCGTGTGATCCTCATCTGCGACGAACGTGACCACCCCTACGAGCGGCCGCCGCTCTCGAAGGGGTATCTCACGGGCCAGGACGACCGCGACAGCGTCTTCGTCCACGAGCCCGCCTGGTACGCCCAGGCCGACATCGAGCTGCACCTCGGCCAGCCGGCCGTCCACCTCGACCGCGAGGAGCGGTCCGTGCGCCTCGGCGACGGCACCCGCATCCACTACGACCGGCTGCTGCTGGCCACCGGTGCCGAGCCCCGCCGCCTGGAGATCCCCGGCACCGGCCTCGCCGGCGTCCACCACCTGCGCCGCCTCTCCCACGCCGAGCGGCTGCGCGGCGTCCTCGCCTCCCTCGGCCGCGACAACGGCCACCTCGTCATCGCCGGAGCGGGCTGGATCGGCCTGGAGGTCGCCGCCGCCGCCCGGGGCTACGGCGCCGAGGTGACCGTCGTCGAGCCCGAGCCCACGCCGCTGCACACCGTGCTCGGGCCCGAGCTCGGCCAGCTCTTCACCGACCTGCACAGCGAGCACGGCGTCCGCTTCCACTTCGGCGCCCGCCTCACCGAGATCGCCGGGCACGACGGCATGGTCCTCGCGGCCCGCACCGACGACGGCGAGGAGCACCCCGCCCACGACGTCCTCGCCGCCATCGGCGCCGCCCCGCGCACCGCGCTCGCCGAAGCCGCGGGGCTCGCCCTCGTCGACCGCGCCGACGGCGGCGGCATCGCCGTCGACGCCTCCCTGCGCACCTCCGACCCCGACATCTACGCCGCCGGTGACGTCGCCGCCGCCGAGCACCCCTGGCTGCGCACCCGGCTGCGCGTCGAGCACTGGGCCAACGCTCTCAACAGCGGGCCCGCCGCGGCCCGCGCCATGCTCGGGCAGGAGGTCGTCTACGACCGGGTGCCCTATTTCTTCTCCGACCAGTACGACGTGGGCCTCGAATACTCCGGCTACGCCCCGCCCGGCTCGTACGACCAGGTCGTCTGCCGGGGGGACGTCGGCAAGCGCGAGTTCATCGCCTTCTGGCTGTCCGAGGGGCGCCTCCTCGCGGGCATGAACGTCAATGTGTGGGATGTCACCGAGACGATCCAGGCCCTCATCCGTTCCGGCACCCGCCTGGACGCGGACGCCCTGGCCGACCCGTCCGTCCCGCTGGAGTCGCTGCTCGCCCCGTGAGCGCCGGAGGTCCGGGCCCGAGCGGCGGAGTCCCGGCCGTAGAATTCCCGTGTGGCAGGACGGATCAACGATGACGACGTGAAGGCGGTCCGGGACGCGGTCCCGATCGACTCCGTCGTGTCCGAATACCTCCAGCTCCGCAACGCCGGCGGCGGCAATCTCAAGGGCCTGTGCCCGTTCCACGACGAGAAGTCCCCGTCCTTCCAGGTCAGCCCCGCCAAGGGGCTCTTCTACTGCTTCGGCTGCCAGGAGGGCGGGGACACCGTCGACTTCGTCATGAAGATCGACCATCTCTCCTTCGCCGAGACCATCGAGCGGCTCGCCGGCCTGGCGGGCATCACCCTGCGCTACGAGGAGGGCGGCTACACCCCGGGCCGCCAGCAGGGCGAGCGCATCCGCCTGGTCGAGGCGCACAAGCACGCCGCGAAGTTCTACGCCGACCAGCTCGACGGCCCCGAGGCGGAGATCGGCCGGGCCTTCCTCGCCGGGCGCGGCTTCGACCAGGCCGCCGCCCAGCACTTCGGCGTCGGCTACAGCCCGGCCGGCTGGGACCACCTCACCCGCTTCCTGCGCGGCAAGGGCTTCAGCGACAAGGAGCTGATCCTCTCCGGCCTCGCCCAGGACAGCCGCAACGGCCGGCCCATCGACCGCTTCCGCGGCCGCCTGATGTGGCCCATCCGCGACATCACCGGCGAGGTCATCGGCTTCGGCGCCCGCAAGCTCCGCGACGACGACAACGGCCCGAAGTACCTCAACACCCCCGAGACCCCCCTCTACCGCAAGTCGCATGTCCTCTACGGCATCGACCTCGCCAAGAAGGACATCGCCAAGACCAGCCGCGCCGTCGTCGTCGAGGGCTACACCGACGTCATGGCCTGCCACCTCGCCGGGGTCACCACCGCCATCGCCACCTGCGGCACCGCCTTCGCGGCCGACCACGTCAAGATCCTCCGCAGGCTGCTGATGGACAACTCCCGCTCGAAGGTCATCTTCACCTTCGACGGCGACGCCGCCGGCCAGCGCGCCGCCCTGCGCGCCTTCGAGGACGACCAGAAGTTCGCCGCGGGCACCAATATCGCCGTCAGCCCCGGCGGCATGGACCCCTGCGAGCTCCGTCTCGACCAGGGCGACGAGGCCGTGCGCCGGCTCGTCGAGGACAGCACCCCCCTCTTCGAGTTCGCGATCCGCTCCGTGGTCAAGCGGCACGAGGTCGACACCCCCGAGGGGCAGGCCGCCGCCCTGGAGGAGGCCGCGCCGATCGTCGCGGGCATCAAGGACAGCTCGATCCGCCACCAGTACGCGGTGCGCCTCGCCGGGCTGCTCGGCATCCTCGACACACAGTTCGTCGTCATGCGCGTCGGCCAGCTCGCCCGCTGGGCCCGCGAGCGCGGCAACCGCCCCGACCAGGGCCGTACGCACCGCGCCGCCGCCGCGGCGCCCCAGCCGGCGGCCCCCCGCGGCCCGCGCGGCCCCGCCCTCAACCTCCGCAGCCCGGCCCAGCTCACCGAGCGTGAGCTGCTGAAGCTCGCCCTCCAGCGCCCCGATCTCGTCGCCCCCGCCTTCGACGCCTACGGCGAGGACGAGTTCACCGCCGAGCCGTATGTGGCGGTCCGCCGCGCCATCGAGCAGGCCGGCGGCGTCACCGACGCCCCCGCCGACTACCTCACGCG
This sequence comes from Streptomyces sp. NPDC020379, assembly GCF_044387105.1. Lineage (NCBI taxonomy): Bacteria > Bacillati > Actinomycetota > Actinomycetes > Kitasatosporales > Streptomycetaceae > Streptomyces > Streptomyces sp. NPDC020379. Next base: position 82,390 of record NZ_JBIRVR010000017.1, on the reverse strand, counting down.
CGTGCGGGACGCGGCCCCCGACGACACCGTCCGCGCGCTGGTCACGGAGCTGGCCGTCGAGGCGATCCGGCACAAGAGCGTCGACGACATCTACGCCGGGATGCAGCTGGTCCAGGTCCGCCTGCGGGCCGTGGAGCGGCGCGTCAGGGAGGTCCAGGGCAGCCTGGTCCGGCTGGGCGCGGACGCCGCGCCGGAGCATCTGGCCGCCGTGCAGAACGAGTTGTGGGTGCTGGAGCAGTACGGTCGGGCGCTCAAGGACCGCGGCGCGGCCGCGCTGTAGCGCGGGCCCCTTCCGGGTGCCGGTTCGTCTTCGCCCGCGGGTTTGCCGTCCGCGGGTTCGTCGCGCCCGCGGCGGAGCGCCCTTCGGGCGCGTCCTCGGCTGCCGCACGGGCTTGATGTGGCGGATGTGGTTCCCCGGGCCGGCCCTCGGCCCGTAAGGCACCCTCCCCTCGTAACCCCAGGTCACGAAGCGGACTCAGAAAGTGCCCGCACGCCCCTCGTGGCGGACCTGTGTCGTACCCCACACTGGTGGGCGGTACCTGGTCCGGTCGCAGGGACCCGGAAACCTCCGCGAAGTCGCCCTTGAACCACGGGACGGACGGCGGCCCGGCCGCTGCCGCCCCTTCGTCGCATGCCACCCCCCGAACCGGCAGCGATCACCTTGGAGGTCGCCCCCGTGCAGACCCGGACCCCGACCCGGCCCCAGACGCCGACCCGCTCTCCGGCCGATACGGCCCCCGCCGTGCCGCAGCAGGCCGAGCCGCCCGGCTGTGAGAGCCTCTCCGGCGAGGCGTCACCGGCCCCCGGCCCCGAGCCGGGACCGCCACCGGCCGCCCGAGCCGCCACCGAGTCCGGCGGTGCGGAGGCCGCCGACGAAGCCTCCCACGCCGAGGCGGCCCGCGCCGACACCGGCGGCCCGTCCTCCGACCTCTTCCGCCAGTACCTCCGCGAGATCGGCCGGATCCCGCTGCTCTCCGCGGCCGAGGAGGTGGACCTGGCCCGCTGCGTCGAGGCCGGTCTCTTCGCCGAGGAGAAGCTGGGCAACACCCCCGACCTCGACACCCAACTCGCCCTGGATCTCGACCGCCTGGTGGTCCTCGGCCGGATGGCCAAGCGCCGGCTGATCGAGGCGAACCTGCGCCTGGTCGTCTCCGTCGCCAAGCGCTACATCGGTCGCGGCCTCACCATGCTCGACCTGGTGCAGGAGGGAAACCTCGGCCTGATCAGGGCAGTTGAGAAATTCGACTACGCCCGGGGCTACAAGTTCTCCACATACGCGACCTGGTGGATCCGCCAGGCCATGTCCCGCGCGCTCGCCGACCAGGCGCGGACGATCCGCGTCCCCGTCCATGTCGTCGAGCTGATCAACCGCGTCGTCCGCGTCCAGCGCCGCATGCTCCAGGAGCAGGGCTACGAGCCCACCGCCGAGGAGGTCGCCGCCCAGCTCGACCTCACCCAGGAGCGGGTCAGCGAGGTGCTGCGCCTCGCCCAGGAGCCGGTGTCCCTGCACGCGCCCGTCGGCGAGGAGGACGACGTCGCCCTCGGCGACCTCATAGAGGACGGCGACGCGACCTCACCCGTGGAGTCGGCCGCGTTCCTGCTGCTCCGCGAGCACCTGGAAGCCGTCCTCTCGACGCTCGGCGAGCGCGAGCGCAAGGTCGTGCAACTGCGGTACGGGCTGGCGGACGGCCGCCCCCGCACCCTGGAGGAGATCGGCCGGATCTTCGGCGTCACACGCGAACGCATCCGCCAGATCGAGTCCAAGACCCTCAACAAGCTCCGCGACCACGCCTTCGCGGACCAGCTCCGCGGCTATCTGGACTGAGCCGCGCGCCGTCCGCCGGCGTACGGGATCGCCTACTGGAACGCCCCGGGGTGGGTCTGCTCGCGCACGGTCACGTACTGCTGCCGCACCGCCTGCCCCACCGGCATCTCCTCGCCCGTGGCCTCGAAGACCTGGCCGGCCGCCGCGGGCCACAGCGGGGGCTGCCGCGGCGACAGCGTGCCGTGCTGGACGCCGAGCGCCCAGGCCGCCTGCCGCGCCGCGCCCAGCGCCGCGTAGTCCGCGGGCTGCGGGACGACGACCTGCGCGCCGAAGAGCGACGGCGCGATCGCCTGCACGGCGGGCAGCTCGGCCGCGGCGCCCAGCAGGAACACCCGCCGCACCCGCACCCCGCGTGTGCGCAGCACGTCGAGGGCGTCCGTGAGCCCGCAGAGCATCCCCTCGAACGCGGCCCGCGCCAGGTGCTCGGCCTTCATGCTCTCCCGGCGCAGCCCGGTCAGGGAGCCCGCGGTGTGCGGCAGGTGCGGGGTGCGCTCGCCCTCCAGATAGGGGAGCAGCACCATGCCGTACGACCCGGGCGAGGAGCGCAGCGCCAGCTCGGACAGGCCCGCGAGGTCCGTGCCCAGCAGCTCGGCGGTGCCGCGCAGCACCCGGACCGCGTTGAGGGTGTGCACCACGGGCAGGTGCATGCCGGTCGCGTCCGCGAAGGAGGTGATGATGCCGGTGGGGTCGACGAGCGCCTCGTGGTGCACGGCGAAGACCGAGCCGGAGGCGCCCAGGGAGATCACCGCGTCGCCGGCGCCGACGCCGAGCCCGAAGGCGGCGGCCATCGTCTCGCCCGTGCCCGCGGAGATCAGCAGTCCCTCGGGGGTGTGCCCGGCGGGCTCCGCGGGGGCGAGCACATCGGGCAGCGTCACCGGATGGCCCAGGGCCAGCTCCACGAGATCCGGCCGCCAGGAGCCGGTCGCCGCCGACCAGCAGCCGGTGCCGGAGGCGTCGCCGCGGTCCGTCGTGCGCCGCACCGGCCGGCCCAGCAGCTGCCAGACCAGCCAGTCGTGCGGCTGGAGCACCGCGGCCGTCCGCGTCGCCGACTCCGGCTCGTTGCGCGCCAGCCAGCGCAGCCTCGCCGGCACCTGACCGGGCTGGGGCACGGACCCGACGGCCTGCGCCCAGGCCGCGCGGCCGCCGAGCGTGTCCGTGAGATCGGCCGCCGCGGGCTGCATCCGCTTGTCGTTGCCGAGCATCGCGGGCCGTACGAGCACGCCGCCCGCGTCCAGCGCGATGAGTCCCTGCTGAGCGGAGACGCCGATGGCCTGCACGCCTTCCAGCAGCCCGCCCGCGGCGGCGTCGCCGAGCGACATCAGCCACGCCTGTGGATCACCTTCGGGGGTCGAGGGGTGCGGTGCGTACCCCTGACGGAGCACGGCCCCCGTGTCCGCGTCGCAGACGACGATCCGTGTGCTCTCGGTGGAACTGTCCAGCCCGGCGACTATGCCCATGCGGTGATGATGCCAAACGGATGTGCTCCGGCCCTCATCCGGTCAGGTGTTGCTGGTGCCCCAGTCGTCGTCGTTGCCCTGGCCGCGCTCGCGCAGGGAGCGGACCCGGTCGCCGATCGCGCCCGGCATCTTGTCGCCCATCTTGTCGCCGACCTTGTCGAAGGCCCGGGCGGCCATGGCCCGGCCGTTCTGCGCGGCGGACTCCGCCGTATTACGGACGGCGGGGTTCTGGGCGACCCGCTGCGCTCCCTTCCGAAGCTGTTCGTACCGCTCGCGGCCGGCCCGTGCGCCGAGCACGTACCCGACGGCTGCTCCGACGATGAACGTCAGCCGGTAGCGCATCCCGCTCCACCCTTCCCTCGGATCCCTCGCGCCCCACGCGTTTCACGGGGGCCGCCGGGCTGTGCTCCGCGCCTACCCCCCGGGTGCGAAGGTCACTCCCGAGGTACCGATTGGCGGAGCACCCCCCTGCTTGCGCTAATGTATGTGTCGCAGCGAGCGCACGCCGCCCGGAAGACCGGACGGCAGAGCATTCGAGGCACACGCAGCAATCCCCTGTAGCTCAATTGGCAGAGCAGCCGGCTGTTAACCGGCAGGTTACTGGTTCGAGTCCAGTCGGGGGAGCGCGATCCCCTGTAGCTCAATTGGCAGAGCAGCCGACTGTTAATCGGCAGGTTACTGGTTCGAGTCCAGTCGGGGGAGCCAGCGGATCAGGACCCCTCAGGGGTCCTTTTTTGCGTCCGGGCGGGAACCAACCCGGCGTGATCGAAGTCCTCATGGTCAGGTAGGTCACGCAAAAAGGCCCCACCAGGGCAGCAGATCGTATGAGCGGCTATGCTGCGGCAGACGGCGCGCACAGATGTGCGCGACGCGCCGTGAACGGGGCGGTAGCTCAGCCGGTTAGAGCAGCGGACTCATAATCCGTCGGCCGTGGGTTCGAGTCCCACCCGCCCCACCGCAGGGTTGGTCAGCAGAAACGTTCTGACCTGCCAGCTTGGTGCCCTGCCCGGTCTTGCCGGGTCGGGGCATCTTGTCGTTTACCCCCTCGTGCGTGAGCGATGCGTGAGCGGCGGTTTCTGAGCCCACTGCCTGCCGAGCCCGGGGTACGACCCGGGCAGCACCCTCGGCTGCAGCCCTGTCCACCTCGGGCAGCAGGCTCGTGTATGTGTCCGAAGTGAGCGTGATCGTGGAGTGCCGCAAGGTCTCCTTGATCGTGTGGAGGTCGCCGCCGCCGGCGTGCGTCAGGGTCGCTGCCACGTGCCGCAGGTCCCGGAGGCTGATCGGAGGGAGATCGGTCGTCGCCAGGATCCGCCGGAAGGCCTCGGATACCGTCTCCGGATGCAGCCAGGAGCCGCGGTCCAACTGGTGAACGACGCGGCAGCCGTCATGCAGCCCGAGCTCAGCAACGCCAACGACGATTACCTCTCGGTGTACGGCACGTTGTTCCTCGCAGGCGCGATGGCCGCCGCACGGGCAGAAGACCGGGCGACCACGCAGACCTTCCTCCGCGAGGCGAACGAGACCGCGCAACGGCTTGGCGCTGACGCCAATCACATGTGGACGGCCTTCGGCCCGACCAACGTGGCGATCCACTGTGTGGCCACCGCCGGCGAACTCGGCGACATCCAGATTGCCGCGGACCTGGGCTCACGAATCGATACGACCGGCCTGCCCGTGGAGCGGCGCGTACGGCACAGCCTCGAAGTCGCCAGGGCGCTGAGTTCCTGGAATCGCACTGACGAAGCCCTGGCCGTCTTGCTGGAAGCAGAACAGGCTGCCCCCGAGCAGGTGCGCCACCACTACCTGAGCCGGGAACTGGTGATCGGCTGGATACGCGGCACCAGGGGCCGGCCTGCCCATCCCGTCGCAGACCTGGCCCGCAGACTGGGCATCGTCGCGGGCAGCTAGAGTCCGATCCGTGAGCGAGAACGAGCACGAAGCGAAGATGGCCCGCCCCCGCATGGCAGCCGGCGCTCTCTTCTTCGACGAAGCCGACCGAGTCCTCCTCGTCGAGCCGTCCTACAAGGACTACCGCGACATCCCCGGGGGCTACGTCGAGGAGGGGGAGTCCCCCCGGCAAGCTTGCGTGCGTGAGGTCCAGGAGGAACTCGGCATCGCACCGCACATCGGTCGCCTCCTCGTCGTGGACTGGGCACCGCACCCGGGCGAGGGAGACAAGGTCCTTTACCTCTTCGACGGCGGTCGGCTGAGCGCAGATGACTGCCGCCAGATCGCACTGCAAGCCGACGAGCTCCGCGGCTACGACTTCCACAACGCTGATCAGGTAGCGGATCTCACTATCCCTCGCCTGGCGCGCCGAATCGTCGCCGCCATCCAGGCACGGGCGGCCGATCAGACAATCTATCTGGAGCACGGGGGATTGCCAGCGATGGGCTGACAAATCAGCAGCGGCTGAAACGTGATCGCCGATGGGAGATTCGCCTGAGCAAGCGTGTTGTTTTTGCTTAATATCACAAGGGCCATCACCGAAGAATGGTTGGACAAGGACGGATTGATTACCAAGTAACTGTCAGGCGACCATCCGCGCGGCAGGGTGGGCACACACAGCGGCGAGGTCGCGGACAGCGGATAGCTTGCCCTGCAGAGGTGGTGCCTGACTCAGTACGTTATCCACCCTGTCGTTCGAGCGGAGTCTTCGCGGGAAGCGACACGTTGACGCCTGCTCGCGGGCCGGCTCGCCCGCCTGGAAGTAGGATGCGGTCGCAGACTGTCCGGACAGCGACGCGGTCCACATGGCTAGCGGCCTCGACTCCCCGCCTAGTCGTCGAGACCTAGCCATCGAGCTTCCATGCCTGCTGGCAGGGGCAGCAGCGATTACTGCGGCCGAAGTTTTCGCAGGTAGGCAGCACTGTGGTCCACGATGTCCCGACCTCCCGGTACGCTTCACGCTGCGGCGGAGAGTCGCAGCGCATGATCGGAGGAGACCACTGAACGCCCAGGCTAAGGGGACGCGACTCGCGGCGGGCGCCGTGCGAGGTGAGGAAGCGAATGGCCACACGCCTCGCTCGATAACGCTCCCAAGCGAAGCTCTGAGCAGCTACCCTGGTTGCATGGGTGACAGCAAGGAACTGAAGATTCCAGTCAACAAGCTTGTTGAATTTGAACCCGAAGCCCTAGGGCTGCTTGAGCCTCACTTCCAAAAGGTCGCCAAATCACTCACGGGGCTTCCCCAGAGTCGGATCCGAGAGCGCCTGAACGAGGCCGTGAGTGAATTCAATGGCGATACGGTCACGGACAAGGCGTTTCGCGCTTCACTCCTGATCCTTCGCGACTACGTCGATTCTGGATATTTTCCTCTTAAGCAGGATGAGCGAGTTGTTTTGGCGCCCCTTCTCGAGGCTGGGAATCTCACAGAAGAGGGGCGCAGGCAATCTCTTCAGAAATTCTATCGACAGGCACGCACCAATGCACTTCGGGAGCCCGGGCAGCGAAAGGCGCTTACTCGGTCCCTGGCTGCTGTAGTCAAGTCTGATTACTATGCCGACGGCTGCCTTGCTGAACTCTCCCAGGGGCCACCGGAGTTGGAGTTGAACGTGGCGCAGCAAGGGGAGCGCCGCATGCTATGGAGAGCTGTCCGCTCGACGTGGTCCATGACACCGGACGCGAGTGCTCCTGGGCGGGAAGTATCAGTTCTCCTCACGGACCGACGGTTCCCGGATACTCCGCTTGGGGTCGCGCAGTTCCGGAACGTGGTGCCGGAGATCCGTTGCAGGGATTCGTGGCTTGGCCTCACTTCCAGGAGTGCGGATGGAGGGCCTGGCGGATTCGTCGACCGACTTGGTACCGGGCCCGACGCGCAAGAGCGTTTGCTTTCCACATCTAACACTCTCGTCAAGCTTCTCAGCGCCGTGAACCCGCTCGGATTGCCTGAAGATCTCGACCTCAAGGGCGGGAAAGCCCAAGCGGAGGCACTTCAGAAGGAAGCAGCTAAATCTCGGGCGGCATACAACGACGCGCGAAAGAACAAGCAAGGGGAAAACGCCAAGCTTCTCCTGGCTCAGACGAAGCGTGCAGAGACCGCAGCAGAGCTCAGTTTGGGCTTGGCTGGCATTGATGAATGCTTGAAGGCCGCCGATCCAGTTGCCTTGTTGCGAGCTAGCCTGCCCACTCGTCGACTTGTTGACGCTGGACTCCGGAAAATTTGGCATTACCACATGGGTTTCGTCGCCCTGGAAATGAGTGTTTGTGGTGCCGCGCCTCCATTTGGCCCTATCCGGGCTGGAAAATTGGCTGCTGCGGTCGCCGGTAGTGAAGTGGTGCTCTCCGCGTGGGGCAGAGACAGGCCGTTGGGTCAGATCGCCGCAACGGTCTACAAGCCAGAAGTGAGGGACCTGATTCCCAACCCTGGACCGCTTGTTGTCTTCACGAGCGGTCTCTACCCGGGACACAGTTCGCAATACAACAGGGCAAGCAGTGGCGATCGGCGCTGGGTTCGTATCGGTGAGACCCGAGGCTTTGGTTCATTCCATGTCGCCGCCGATACGATCGACGCCATCGATTCGTATAACACCGCGTCTGACGGCTATTCACACATCACTCGCACCTTTGGCGAGGGTGCGAGTGCCCGCTTCAGAGCGATCGGAAAGGCCTTGTCTGCATTGGGGCTACCAGACCTCAGGCGTCACGACACTAGGCGCCCCTTGTACGCCCTGCCTCTCGTAGCGGACCCAGGCGCCGTGCTGCTGGGCTGGGAGGCCGGCGGCAACGTGACCGGAGCCACCGAGTACGAGTTGGCCCACCAGTGGTGGGACCGATGGGTTCGCACTCGGAGTGGGGACCTGGCCGGGGTCGCTCGTCGCACGCCCGACCTCGTAGACGAACTCGCCGGTCTCCTGCGCGAACTGGGGCCTGACGACACCGTTCTGGAGGACGAGCCCACAGACGAGCCAACACATGAGCAACTGGCACTGGCTCTGTGACGGGCTTGACCAAACGAAGCACGACTGTCAGTGATCTTCTGTAGCGTGTCCGGGTAGAGATACCGCGTCTGACACCTATGGAGAGCGCCATTACCGGAACGACAGCGACGAGTACTCTCACCGCCCTGTTCAAGCGGGGGGAGGTCTACGCCGACTCATGGCCGAGAGAGGTCCGGCGGCTCCTCAACGTGGCCGATCCGCTCGTGGATGTCGTTGCCGCGGCACTTGACTCTGGTGATCACGTCGTGATCACTGGAAACGCTGGTGACGGCAAGAGCCACTTGCTCGCCACAGCTCTGGACCTGTGTAGGCCCCGCCGAGAGGCCGAAGCAGGCTCAACATCACCTGCGTTGTTGGCGCCTGACCATCGGGTGTTCGTTCGTGATGCGGCCTCTGTCGACGACGCTGACATCTTGCGATGGACTGATGCGGCGACGAAGCAGGGGGCCCAACTGGTCATCACTCTGAACGAGGGCCCCCTCACGTCGCTGGCAGAACGCCAGGGGCCAGGGTTGTTCGAGGATGTCCGACGAGTGGCCCACGCTCGAGCCAGAGGTGAGGAAGCGCAGGATCCTGAGGGCGTCTTGCTTCTCAATCTAGCCGGTCGGCAACTCGTCGATGCCGGCTTCGTAACGCAGGCCCTTGAACGGCTCCTGCCTGCCGTCACTGCGTGCTCGACATGTGCTTCGACGGCTACGTGCCCTCGTACTGTCGGTCGTGACTTGCTTGCAGCATCGCCACATGCGGCTGAAAGGATCACGACACTCCTGAGTCTGCTGGGCCACTCGGGGATGCGCCTAACTGCCCGTCAGCTCTGGGTATTTCTTGTTGACCTCTTCTTCGGCTGGGAATGCCCACCCCGAGCAAAAGCAGTTGATCAACTTTCCGGGTGGTGGTGGTCGCGAATTTTCGACGTGCGGACGCCCCTGGGGCGGGCCATGGCGCGCGAGTTCGATCCAGTTCATTGGGCACACGCCTCAGTGGATAACCATCTTTGGCTTGGTGACAATGAGGGGGCACGAGTACCAAGCGAAGCCCCACTACTCAACCCGAATGGTATTCATCGTCGCGAGCCCGGTAGCACCGCTTCACTCCGAGCTTTCGAGTCCGCTAAGAGGGCTTGGTTCTTCCTCGCGCCTGACCTCGACGTTAAATCCATGGTTGACCGACAGTCGAGGATTCCCGACTATGTAGAACTGCTCACTCAGGCGAGGTCGGAGCCTCAGCGTGTTGTGCAGAAAATCGTTACTGAGATAAATCGCTATCGCCTGCGGGTAACTGAAGGAAAGCGCCTTTACTTGAGTCGCCACCATCGTCTCACGGCTGTTAAGCGGGCGGCGCTCCTAGCTGCGAGCGAGTCGATTAGCACAACGTCGCTAGACGTGCACCTTCCCTATCGGCACGAAGGCCGCGACTTGGAAGGATCAGGGTTTTCTCCCACGAAGCTTGAACTGTCCTGGAGTAAGGGGAAGGGGGCAGTGTTTGGAATCGACTACCAAACTTGGATCCAATTGCGCCAACCCCGAACCGTCCATTCAGATCGGACGCAGGAAGCTTTGGATCTAGCTCTAGATCTGTTTCTCGGGCAGGCTCCTGTTAAGCCAGAAACCGATCCTGAGATCGTGGCCGTCGATCATGACTCAGGGGCCATGGTGAAGATTATCGTTCGTGGTGGTATTCGTCCAACATTCGAGGTGGCCGAGTGACGTTCGTAGGCGGGCTGGACCTCACAAAGTGGTTCGAGGAGAACGTCACTTCGACACTTATGTTCAGTACTGCTACCACGAGTGCTGACCCGGTGCACGTGCTGAACGGCTTTCTAGCGCAGTGCCTGACGGGGCCGAGGGCTCCCAAGATCGCGAACGAATTGGTTGCGAAACGCTCTGGAACCTGGGCCGTTGGCTCCGAGAAACTCAAGGCTTCTGTAAAAAGAGCCGCGATTCCACTGCAACTACCTGCTGACGCGGAGCGGTTGGAAACGGTAAGAAACGTCCTCCGAGAACTGCTGGCGACCGACGGTGCTGTTTTCCCGTCTCAGCAGTCGTATCAAGTGGCGCACCCGGGATTCATTACGAATGACCCAACCGGAGCCGGCATGGGGAGACTGTGTGCATCCTTGCTGCTTGAACATGCAGATGGACAGGAAGATGTCCTTGGGCTCGCGAGGCGCCTCTGTGAGCCGCAGCCCAATCCGTATTGGGCTGTCCAATCTGCCCTCCTTGGGGAGGTGGACGGTGAGAGCTTTTCAGTAGCTGAACGGTCTCCGGTCCCGTGGGTGTCCGATTCACAGACCGAGAACCTGGCCAGAGATCTAGGTCTATTGCTCAAACGCGCCGTGCGCCTTGGGTCAGTCGCGGCAGACAGCCTTGATGCCCTCAAGGTGCTTGCAAATGCGGCGGAGTTTGCGTGCATATTGACGTATGCGCAGGTACCCAGTCTCCAGTTTTCTGGAGAGCTGACTCCTATGCTCGCGTCAGTCTCGTCAGATGCTGATACGGTGCGTGACGCTTCTGCACGTGGTTCAGTGCCCGTTCTTCATTCGGTTATGGACCGCTGGATTGCCTCCAAACTACAGGTCACCGTATCCGACGTTCTTGGCCCGGCGGTAACGGATAGAAAAGTCGTAGAGGACTTCCTCACATCGACAATCCCTTATACCCGCGGGGCGAAGGAGAAGCGTCAGGAGCGGAGCAGGAAACTCGTAGCCAAGACACCGGACGTGCTGGGTAGGTTCGTAGCCGAGGAATCTCGGGTTGGTGAGGACCTGAGCGGGCCGGCGGCCCTAGTACTTTTGGACCTGTTGCGGGCCACCATGGCCCAGAGCTACTCCCAATGGTTTGAGCACAATGCCCGGCGCTGCGGGTTCCTGGCTCCACGAGCAGGAACCACTGTAAAACGGTTCTGTATCGAAGCTCCTCTGGTTACGACTCTCGTATTGGCTGCAACTGAAGAAGACGAGACCCATGTGTCATACGATGTGTGGCTCGATCGTCTCCACAGGAAATTTGGGATTCTGGTGGGACCTGGTCCGCAGACGCGTTCCATGGTTCCCCGGGCGACCGAGGCAGACCTTGAAGAAAACCGAGAAGCCTTGGCTGCGCTCCTGAACAGAGTCGGCCTAGCTCGCGCATACAGTGACAATACAGTTGAGGTCCTCAATCCTCTCCGGATTTGGAAAACTCGGTGACAGCGTGATGGCGAAAGGTGCGGCTGTGAATTCAGAAGAACTTCTCACCCAGGCAATGTGTGAGGTTGTGGGGAAGAAGTTCCGCTCTGAGGTCGGCTATCTAAGACTTCCGCAACTTGTTGCCGCGATGCCGCTGCGCAGTGTCGTCGATACTCTCATCCAGGAATTCCCTCAACTTCGAGTGGCAGACCTGACCAGCACTCTTGACGAGAGTGAAGGTGTGACGTGCCGCGTGACGCAAGCTATTCAGTGGAGGAACGACGGTAAGACACCGATTCTGATCGTCGGCGATCTCCATCGAAACAGGGCCCACGGGCTTGCGAACATTTCTATCGTGTCGGCAGACGACGTCAGAAATTCTCTGTTCGACTCTCTGGCGGCTACCGAGGCACGGGACGTTAGTGATCACGTAGTGGATCTCCTGAACGCTCTCCGCGGACGCAACATCCCATTGGAGTTCGTTGCTGACTATTGCCTTGCGCTCACTCCGCTTCAGCCAGGTAGCGGGGACTATTCGAGGGCCCAGCTTTGGAAGCTCGGCCTTCTCCCCGACCAACGAACGGCGCAGAAGATCACCGCTGCGCGCCTGCAGCTCAATGAACAGACTGTGGATGAAATTCGCGCGGCAGATCCGGTGACGCTGCAGCGGTTCATCGCTAATTCCACCCCGGAATACGTCAAGCTACGCGAGTTTGGTCGCTCCGGTAGGCGTGAACTGTTGCAGGGTCTGATTCTGGACGACGTCATTGCCGCTATGCGGGCAGCTCAGGTACGGCCGGCTGCACAGGGCGATGATGGCGAACCTATCGAAGAGCAGCAACCGGACATCCTCGATCTTATTGCGGATCAACAAGTCGCAGAGGAGGATCTGCTTGAAGCGTTGCGTGATCATAGTGGCAACGGGCCGCTAGAGGTAAATGGCGAGGCGATCGAGTGGGATGTTCCCAGCACTGAGCAGATCCTGAACGACCCCACCCTCGGCGGTGCCGAGCCCTCGAATGATACCGGCCTTGAAGGCACACTTTTCGAGCCTCATGGCTATACGGATCCGGACACCGACTGGCACACGGATTTCTACCGCTCTAAGGCTGGCGGCAGTACAGCCAGTTTTGGAACGGCCACGGAGTGGCGCTCCCTCGCTGACATTCGCCAACAACTGGCGGATCTTGCCGATGATGCGCCGGCTGCCGGGCGGCGTGCACTCGACGCATTCGACCGCCTCGTGGATGGGCGTGGCGAACTTGCGCCTTACGCCAAGGGCTTTACAGCTCAGGGTGTTCGTCTATTCCTCGCCTCGGACACACTCCGCTCGCAGGCAGATGAACTGATCCGAGCTTGGGAACACCTGTGGGATGCGCTCAAGGATATGCGCTCCGAGTTGCCGAGGGAACTTACCACTTACGTAAAGCGCATGGCCGATAGTCTTACCCTTGTCGACGTAGTTGTGGAGAAGGACTCGGCAGGGATTCGGGCGCGGCTTCTGCCGACGCATCCAGTTGTCCTCGAGCCACGAGTCAGGGCAGCAAAGATGTTCCGGGAAATGCAGTCGGATGAGCAACTCGATCGAGAGTTCATTGACACAGTTTCTGCGAACCTGGACCCTGCAGCTCCTTCACTGGGCATCGTAGTCGGCAAGAACCCCGAGGCTTTGGCCTTCTCGGGCGTTTCGACCTCTGGGGAGCCGGTTTATGGTGAGCGCCGGTTGGCTTCTGGCACGCCCGAGACAACGCAGATTCTGCGGCAGGTGATCGATCGTTTTCTCGTGGCGCATCCCTATGCTCAGTTGAGCTTGAGTGTCATTTTGGTGGAACCAACACCAGCCGTCGCTCGTCGCCTACTTGATCAGCTCCAAGACCCGCGGTCTTGTTCAGCAGAGCGAATTGTGCTGCGTGTGTTCAGTGCGCGTGGAGTGAGTGAAATGCGCACACAACTTGCCTCTGTCGCCGGCTCTCATGACGAGCGCAGCCGGGTCGTGGTGGAAGTACACGATGGAAGCCCAGACGAAGAGGCCCTTCGAGTCGGCGGCGCTCCTCATCTAGCCTTTCTATTTGATGTTTCTGATGGCGGAACTCCAGGATTTGGCAGCTTGCTCGAGTCTGAGCAACAGGGAAGCGTGGTCACAGAGTGGCTGTTTGTTTCCTATAACCGAACGACAGTTATTAAGCCCTCTGCCTCGGGCCGCCTGGCCGCTCTGCTGAACCGGCAGGGGGAACTGGCTAGCGCGGAGCCAGCCGAACTGGACCGGAGTCCCCTTCTTTCCGGTGACGAGAGTGCGCGGCTCTGGGCGCTCGGGCAAACGGCTAGTTGGTTGGTTCTAGTGGAATCCACCAGTGCGCTGGCAGCCCCCGAGTACATCGATGCCCCAAACATGGAACCTAATGGCCAAGTGGATGGTGAACCGGAAGATACTGCTCGCCTCCATTTGGTGGGGCGTATCGGCTCTGGGGCGCACACGGCTTACGTGTATTGTCGAGAACTGCAATTGCTCGTCGAGCCTCCGCTTAGGACGATGCAGGGCAACAGTTGGCTGGATCCAGAGCCAGAGAGCCTCCTAACGTTCTTGGCCAATACTGTCCGGCGCGCTCTTCCAGAGGGTCTTCTGAGCTTCTTTGGTGCAAAGAAGCCCCTAGGTGACGACGCGATCCTCGGGAAGATCGGAGTAGCTGCAGTCCTGGCAGAGCTGCAGAAGGATGAAGACAGTCTGGTTATGAGTCTTGACACCGATGCTGCGAGGAAATGGCTTCAGCGCCGGAAGAGCAATAGGCGTGCCGACCTGCTGCAACTGCGGTGGACCGATGAAGGTCCGTGCGTCAAGGTGATTGAGGTCAAATCGACGCGTGATCCCCTGGAGGATGGCAACATCCCGTCGCACGTGTACGAGGCATCTGAGCAGGTGCTTGACATGATGGAAGTGCTGTCGAGCGTATTCCAAGGGGAAGGCAAGGATCGATTCGCTGCGAGTCGCAGGGAGATCCTTAAGCGGCAAGTGTTCCTGGAAGCCTTGCAGCAGTGGGAGGAAACGCGGGTTACGAACTGGGCGGAGTACAAGAAACGTCTGGATCGCCTCAACAGGCTCTTCCGGCTCGACGGTGATTCGCCATCAGTCATCGTTGAGGGTGAGGTGGTACTCGTCGGGATCGATGCCCCACAGACTGATTACCCGGAGCAGATCGGTCCCGCTGGGCTGCCGCTCAAGGTCCTCGGGGGTGATTGGTTGCGCAGTGCTCTACGCCACGGCCGTGATCACGCAATCGTTCCGGCTAGTCTCGGGGATCTGCTGCCGGCGCTAGCGGAGGAATTCTCGTCCAAGCGCCAATCTGCTGAGCAGGATGTGCCTTCTCCGATGGCAGACGGCTGCGACGAATCTGTCAGTGCTGCTGACGATGGCCTCCAAACTGCTGATGAGAGTCCTCAGCGCGCTGATCGAGACTTCGTTGGGGGCCAGGCGCAGATTGAACTGGCTAGGCAAGTAGTTGGTGCGCTCCGTGCCAGAAGCGTCCCACTTCGCCGGCTGGAGGAATCTGACATCACTGCGGGGCCGTCGGTCCTTCGTGTTCCGTTTGAGTTGGAGCCGGGGGCTCGCCTCTCGGTTCTCGCAAATCAGGAGATGGACCTGGCCCGCGACTTGGGGGTACCCAGTATTCGGGTGGATAACCTCCCCGGCCGTGCTCGATATGCGGTTCTGGAGATTCCGCGGAGCCAGCGCGTGATTGCAGACGTTTCCGAGCTCGAGTTGCCGCAGGGGTTTTCTGTATCAATCGCTTTGGGGACAGACTATGAATTCCAACCATTTTGGGTGCCGCTCCAAGAGCTGCCTCACCTGCTAATCGGTGGGACGACGGGCAGTGGTAAGAGCACTATGCTGCGGTCGGTGCTGTGGCAGGTGACGCGACTGTATCCTGCAGATGCATTGGACCTTATCCTGATTGACGCGAAGGGGATGGGTGATTTTCGGGACCTTGCTCGAGCCCCTCAAATCAGGGAGAGTTCCGATTACCATCTCGGCGCTGATGGCGCGCTGGACCTACTGGGGGATGTGGTCGAGCGGCGTCTTCCGGAGCGGGTCGAGACGTTCAATCTCTACGCCGATGCTGCTCTGTCCCGAACTGAGCCCAAGAACATCACGGACGTTGTGGCCCTTGCCGAGGACGCGGCGCAACGTGGGGAGCCGTCACCTCTCAGGCCGCTGATCATCGTCATTGACGAATTTTCAGAGATCGCGCTCTCGACCTCTGATCGCCGCCGGTTCGAGACGCTTGTCACGCGGTTTGTGCAGCGTGCGCGCGCCGTGGGTGGTCACTTGATCGCGGCAACTCAGCGCCCAAGCGTCGATGTTGTACCAGGCGTCATGAAGGCAAACTTTGCTCGGTTGTCGCTCATGGTCCGAAGTGCGATGGACAGTCGTGTGGTCCTGGACGCCGCCGGCGCTGAGCGGCTCTTGCCCAAGGGAGACATGCTCTACGCGTCCTCGGACCAGGGGCTGGTGAGGCTGCAAGGCTTTGCGGCCCAGGGACCGTATCCCCCTGTGAATCTATAGAGAGCCATGTTCCTGCTGGCGTGTGGTCAGGTACATAGCTGTGAACGCCATATTGAGATGACCCTCTGCTGCCCCGTCGATGCGTGAGCAATGCGTGAGCGGATGGGCTCGGACGAACGCTATCCGAGCCCATCGAGGCTCACTCAGTTGGACTGCGGGAAGTCGCTGACCAGGCGCTTAAGGACAGGCGGGGGCAGAGTTGATCGTCCTGGACGATCTCTTCGGGACTCATAATCCGTCGGCCGTGGGTTCGAGTCCCACCCGCCCCACTTTGCGGCTCAGGTGCAGAAACGTTGAGACCTGGTCTTACGAGGCCCCGCCCGGTTTTCCCGACGCTGTTGGGGAACTCGGGGGTGCGCGTGACGTCGGCCTTCAAGACCCGGTTGTGGTCTTGAAGGCCGACGTTGTCGTTTGGGGTGGGTGCGGGTGTCGATGCAGCCGAACGGGCCGGGCGAGATCCCGACGGAGACAGTGCGGGTGGCGCGGGCCGCGTTCCCGAAAGGGAGCCTGGCGATCCGGGTCCGGGACGAGTTGGGGGTGCTGTTCACCGACGCGCAGTTCGCGGATCTGTTCCCGACGCGGGGAAAACCTGCCTGGTCGCCGGGCCGGCTGGCACTCGTGCTGGTATTGCAGTTCGTGGAGGGGCTGACCGACCGGCAGGCTGCGGAGGCGGTGCGGGCGAGGATCGACTTCAAGTACGCGCTCGTGCGCCACGAGGCGCCGCTATTTCCGGGTGGGGGTGAAAGACCCCTGCCGCTGGTCTGTCGCAGCAGGCTGGCGAAGCTGAGGGCAGCCTGACCGCGGAGACGCGCGGGAGGGCGGTAAGCAGCCCTGACAACGACGGGACGTACTGGTACTGCCAGACAGTACGGGCCCGGCAAGCGAGACGAGAAGCCGTACGAGAGGAACCAGTGCCCGAAGCCTCGTAACACTTGAACCGGCTCGAATCTGGTGGATCTGGGCCGGGTGCAGTGTGCGCGACTGCCTAATGGCGGTGGTCGCGACTCCGTCACTGGTGAAGTGCGCTGGTGCGGAGACCATGTTGAAGGTCTGCGGCGTAGGCATGGCGATGCTGCCGGGGTACAACTGGGCGGCTCACTCGACAACCGGATAGCGGTGAACGTGGGAGGCGGTCCGATGCCGCCCAAGTCCCGGCATCCAACTGGGTGGAGGGCAGGCCCGTCGTCGGCTGACGGCAGCGGATCGTGGCGGAGTCCTCGTAGTAGTCCGAGCGCGCGAGAGGCGCGTACATGGCGAAGTTGCGCCGTCTAACTCGGCGTTGGATCACTCTCTCAGAGAGTAGAGGTTCGGAAGGAGAAGCCTCTGGACTACCCGCCTTACCTGGACGCGAAAGCGCGAGGGGACAACAGCATGGCGGGAAAGCGTGGAGCGTTGTGAAGGCGTTTATAGCGCTGCCGCGCAAAGTCCGTGTGATATGGCGAAGACCAGACTGTTTGAAGCCAAGTTCCCAGGGATGGAAATGTGCATCCTCCGACATACAACGCCCGGAGCGGAGCCATCAGCATCAGGCGAATCCCCTTTGCTTCGCCCCAACCCTTCCGGCTGGTGGACGGTGGGCAACGAGCTCACTTAAGGGAACGGACAGGCCGCCTACGTCACGCTCGATACGTCCAATGCAAGAGGAATTCGGGATCACCTAAGGGGCGCGAGCCCTACGGTGACGGAGTGCCAGTAGTAGTCGTGGGAGTTACGCCCCACCAGGGAGAGCGGGAGAGCCGCTTACAGGGCCAAGTGGCACAGGTGTCCACGATATCCGGAGAGGCAAGGTACGCGTAATGCAGAGAGCCGAAGCCCTGATGGAGATCATCCATGAACGCAGCAAGAGAGGATTGCCACTGGAGAGGCTGTATCGGCATTTGTTCAACCCGGAGCTGTACTTGCGGGCCTACGGGGAGATCTACCGCAATGACGGCTCTATGACACCCGGCTCCACCCAGGAGACCGTGGATGGCATGAGTCTGAAGAAGATTCAGGCGATCATCGATGCGCTGCGGTATGAGCGATACCGATGGACCCCGGTGCGACGCGTATACATCGACAAGAAGGGATCTCCCACGAAGCGTCGGCCTCTAGGTCTGCCTTCGTGGTCGGACAAGCTGCTGCAAGAAGTGATTCGCTCCCTGCTGGAAGCGTATTACGAGCCGCAGTTCTCCGACCGCTCTCACGGCTTCAGGCCAGGAAAGGGGTGCCACACTGCGCTCACGGAAGTATCTGAGACGTGGCGTAGTGTCACCTGGTTCGTCGAGGGAGACATCTCCCAGTGTTTCGACCGGCTGGATCACGGAGTCTTGCACTCCATCCTGGCCGAGGGCATTCATGACAGTCGCTTCCTGCGGCTGATCGACGGACTTCTCCAGGCCGGATATCTGGAGGAATGGCATTACCACGAAACACTGAGTGGTGCGCCGCAAGGGGGTGTTCTGAGCCCCTTGCTCTCCAATATCTACCTGGATCGGTTGGACAAGTACGTCGAGACAACACTCTTACCCGTCTTCAACCAGGGGGCCCGCCGCAAGCCGTATCTGCCGTATATGCGGATACACAAGGCCGCCTGGAAACTGGAGAAGCGCGGACAGCGGGAGGAAGCACGGCAGTTGCGCCGTCAACTGCAACGGCTCCCCTCCCACGACCCCAATGATCCGGGCTTCCGGCGGCTGCACTACGTCCGTTACGCGGACGATTGGCTGCTGGGGTTCTCCGGGACGCGACGGGAAGCCGAGTACATCAAGGAGAAGATCGGAAAGTTCCTGCGGAACCGGTTGAAGCTGGAACTCTCCGAGCCGAAGACCTTGATTACCCACGGGCGGACACAGGCCGCTCGCTTCCTCGGCTACGAAATCGTGGTCCTGCACGACGGTGCCAAGCGCGATCGGAACGGTCATCGCTCTATCAACGGGCAGATCGGCCTGAAAGTGCCAATGGACGTCGTGCGCGGAAAATGCAGACCTTACATGCGCCGCGGTAAACCGGCCGCCCTGCTGGAGCGCGTGCACGACTCGGACTTCCGGATCGTCACGCGGTTCCAGTCAGAGTTCCGGGGCCTCGCGGAGTATTACCAACTGGCCTACAACCGGCACCGCCTCGGCCTGCTGAGGTGGATCACGGAACGCTCCCTGACCAAGACGCTGGGACATAAGAACAAGATCAGCGTCAACAAGGTCTGGAATCGCTACCGCGCCACCTGGCAGACACCTGCTGGCCCCCGAAAGGGCCTCCAGGTCAAAGTCGAACGCGGTAAAGGAAAGAAGCCGCTGGTCGCCCGTTGGGGCGGAGTCTCGCTGGCACGAAGGACCACGAGGGTAACTCTCAAAGACGAGCTTCCGGTGGTATGGAGGAAGCGTCCCGCAGAACTCATCGACCGGCTCATGTCCGGCCGTTGTGAACTCTGCAAGGCGCAAACAGAAGTCGAAGTGCACCACATTCGGCGTCTGAGTGACCTCCGCCCCGGGAGCCAGGCTCAACAGCCTGACTGGGCAAAGCAGATGGCATCACGCCGCCGCAAGACCCTGATCGTCTGCCGTGACTGTCACAGCGGAATCCATAGCGGACTTTCCGTTCGGCAGGACTCGATGGGATCGACGCTGGAGAGCCGGGTGCGGTGATAAGTCGCATGCCCGGTTCGGTGGGGGGCCGTCGGAAAAGGGTCCGCATCAGCGGACACCTCGCCGGCGGCCTACCCTGCGGGGACAGCAAGTCAGCAGCCGAAGGACCGGAAGACCAGGAGGGTCGTTGGTGAATACCGACGAGTTGGAGTACGCCCTGACCAGGGCGGAACGCCGGGTACTGGAGATCCAGACGAAGCTGCACCGATGGGCCCGCGAGGACCCTCATCGCAGATTCAGTGATCTGTTCAACCTCGTTGCCGACCCCGCGTTCCTGTTGGTCGCGTGGGCTCGGGTGCGGGGCAACAAGGGAGCCCGCACGGCCGGAGTGGACGGCGAGACCGCCTACTACGTGGAGACCGTGCGGGGCGTCGAGAACTTCCTCGGCGGACTGCGGAGCTCGATCAAGGACCGCAGTTTCTGCCCACTCCCGGTCCGGGAACGGCTGATCCCCAAACCAGGCGGCAAGAAGCGCCGTCTGGGGATCGCGACCGTGACCGACCGGGTGGTGCAGGCGTCCCTGAAGCTGGTGCTGGAGCCGGTGTTCGAAGCGGACTTTTTCCCGTGTTCCTACGGGTTCCGCCCGAACCACCGGGCCCATGACGCGGTGGCCGAGGTCCGCCACTTCACCTCCCACTCCTACGAGTGGATCGTGGAGGGCGACATCAAAGCCTGCTTCGACGAGATCTCGCACGCCGCCCTGATGGACCGGGTGCGCGCTCGCGTCGGGGACAAACGCGTCCTGGCCCTGGTGAAGGCATTCTTGAAGTCCGGAATCCTCGGCGAGGACCGGGCCTTCAGGGAGACCAGCGCCGGAACCCCGCAAGGGTCAATCCTCTCCCCGTTGCTCAGCAACGTGGCCCTCTCCGTCCTGGACGAGCACATCGCCCGGGGCCCGGGAGGTCCGGCGAGCACCTTCAACGACCGCCAGAAACGCCGCCGTCGCGGACTGCCGAACTACCGGCTGATCCGTTACGCCGACGACTGGTGTCTGGTCGTGTCGGGCACCAAGGCCGACGCAGAGGCGCTCAAGGAAGAGGCTGCCCACGTCCTCTTCACGATGGGTTTGCGCCTGTCGCCGGAGAAGACGCTGGTCACCCACATCGACGAGGGCCTTGATTTCCTCGGCTGGCGCATCCAGCGCCACCGAAAGCGAGGCGCCAACAAGCACTACGTCTATACCTACCCGGCCCGCAAGGCCCTTGCGGCCGTGATGGCCAAGGTCAAGACGCAGTGCCGCAGAACAGGCACGGACGTGCCCTTCGACACCCTGCTCATCTGTCTCAATCGGATGCTGCGGGGCTGGTGCGCCTACTTCCGGCCGGGAGTGTCCAGCGCCGTCTTCCAATACCTGAGCTCGTATGTCTGGGGCCGGGTCATCTGGTGGCTGCGACGCAAACACCCTCGGATGAACTGGAGGCAGTTGCGCCGCCGGTACTGCGGCGGAGGCTGGTGGCCGGCCAGCGAGGAACGGGAACTGTTCAGCCCGGCGAGAGTGCACACCACGCGCTATCGCTATCGCGGATCAGTCATCCCCTCCCCATGGCCGATCACCGGATGAGGGCAGCACTCAACAGTCTCACGGGACTTGTGGAGCGCCCGTTGCGTTGGAGAGGCGCACGGCGGGTGCGGGAAGCGGCCCGGAGAAACGGCCCGGCCGAAAGGCCGGGACCGCGCTCCGGGCCGACTTCACGGGCTCGAACTGGGTGATCCGGGCTTCGATTTCTCGGTCCTGTCGGAGTTCCGGGACCGTCTGATCGAGGCTGAGGCCGGGCGGCGGGTTCTGGATGGCATCCTGAGCGCGGCTCGGGAGAAACGGCTGCTCAAGAGCGCGGGCCGGGCCCGCACCGACTCCACGCACGTGCTGTCCGCGGTCCGTGAGCTGTGCTGGCTGGAGAAGGTCGCAGAGACACTGCGGTCAGCATTGAACGCGCTGGCCAAGGCGGCCCCCGACTGGCTGGCTGACATCGCTGAGCCGGACTGGTTCAAGCACTACTCGACGAGGGCCGAGGACTCCCGGTTTCCCCAGGCCCGCACGAAGCGGAACGAGGTGGGCCTGCGAATCGGCAGGGACGGGACGCGGCTGCTTGAGGCCGTTCTCTCATCGGCGCCCAGAGATCTGCGGGATCTGCCTGAGGTCGAGATCCTGCGGGGGATGTGGGTTCAGGACTTCCACCTGGTCGACGGCGAGGTGATGCGCCGGGGCCCAAAAGACCGGCCGCCAGGCGCGATGCGCCTGGTCACTCCCTATGACATCGAAGCGCGTGGCAGCGTCAAACGCGACACCCTCTGGCACGGTTACAAGGTCCATGTCACCGAGACTTGCGAGCCCGACGTCCCGAACCTGATCACGAACGTGGTCACCACCGCCGCCACCGTCTCCGATGACCGCATGGCGGCAGTCGTCCACGGAGGTTTGGCCGAGCGGGGCCTGCTTCCGCGCGAGCACTGGGTCGACACCGGATACGCCAACGCCGCAGCCATGACGGACGCCCGTGATCACGGCGTCGCACTGCACGGACCGCTCAAGTCGGTGACCAGTTCGCAGGCCCGAACAAGAGCCGCCTACGAGCAGGACGCCTTCACCGTCGACTGGGACAACCAGCGTGTGACCTGCCCCAACGGGCGCACCAGCACCATCTGGCGGGAAGACCGTTCCCAGCACGGTCTCGCGGTGGTCCGGGCCCAGTTCCGCGTGCGTGACTGCCGGCTGTGTCCCGTCGTGCACGACTGCGTCCCGGCCCTGAAGGCCAAGGGCCGGGCCATCACCCTGCGGCCTCAACAGGCCCACCAGGAACTCCAGCAGGCCCGCGCCCTGCAGCAGACCGAAGAGTGGAAGGAGCGCTACAAGATCCGTGCCGGGGTCGAAGGCACCTTCTCCCAAGGCGTGAACCGCTGCGGACTTCGCAGATCCCGCTACCGGGGTCTGCCCAAGCCAGTCTCCAGCACCAGCTCATTAGCGCCGCGATCAATCTCGCCCGCATCGACGCTCACCTCACCGACACACCACGAGCCTCCACGCGCACCAGCCACTTCGCAGCACTCGACCCCGCCGAGCCGATGCCCAGCGGGGCCGAGTAGCGCCAACCCCGAATTAACCAACAGCGTCGGAAGGATCCGGGCGGGGCCTCGTGCTGTTTTCCCCGGTGGACCGCGAGCATTCCTGTGAGCCGGATCACGGGAACGGGTGTCCAGGGGCGGATGTGTGCGGGTGTGACCCGGTACGGGGATCTGACGGTCCCTGAGTGATCATTTACGGGGGCCGGGCCGGGAGTGCTCCCGGCCCGGCCCCCGTATGTGCTCCGAACCGAAACGAGGCCGGTCCCCCGTGAACCCCCGCACCACCCGTACAGCGCTCGCCGCCGTCCTGCTGACCGCCGCCCTGGCCGGCTGCTCCTCGTCCGGGGACGAGGCCCACGACAGCAAGAGCGGCGGGGGTGAGCCGGGCAGCGCGCAGGCGGCCCTCGCGGAGCTGCCGGTGAAGAAGGCGGCGTCCACGTCGGGATACGACCGGGAGGCCAAGTTCGGCCCCGCCTGGTCGGACAGGACCTCCGCCCCCGGCGCGGGGAACTCCTGTGACACCCGCAACGACATACTCGCCCGCGATCTGACGGACAAGAAGTTCAAGGACGGCTCGAAGTGCGTCATAGACGCCGGCACGCTGGCGGACCCGTACACCGGCGGGAAGATCCGCTTCGAGCGCGGCCGGAAGACGTCGTCGGCGGTGCAGATCGACCACATCGTCGCCCTGTCGAACGCGTGGCGGACGGGGGCGCAGAAGCTCCCGCAGGCGAAGCGTGAGGCGCTCGCGAACGACCCCCTCAACCTGGTGTCCGCCGACGGCCCGGCGAACATGGGCAAGGGCGACAAGGACGCGGCCGCCTGGCTGCCCGCCAACAAGAAGTTCCAGTGCGCGTACGTGGCACGGCAGGTGGCGGTGAAGAAGGCGTACGGGCTGTGGGTGACCTCCGAGGAAGGGGACGCGATGCGGAAGGTGCTCAGCGGGTGCCCGGGGGAGGCGCTGCCGGGCGAGGGGGCGAAGGGCGTCGCCCTGCGGTAGGCGGCCGGATCCCGGTGGGTCACGGCGAATGGTGGGATTCCTGGAGCTCCGAGTGGAGGAAGGGCAGCACGCCGCGCTCCAACAGGGCCTGCTGCCAGGCCGCACGGGAGCGCGTGACCTCCGTCTCCGCCTCGGGGGCGTCCTCCTCCTCCGGGGCGGGCCGCTGCCGTGCCGCCGTGACGAGCAGCGCCGTCACCGCGAGGGCCGCGGCCGCCGCCGCGACCAGGGCGGTCGTCCAGCCCGAGGTCACCAGGCCGTCCGCCAGGTGCTCCTGGGTGCCGGTCAGCCGCAGGCCGTAGCCGAGCAGCAGGAAGGCCGCGGCGGCCACCCCCGCCAGCGTCGGCACGAGCACGCCCAGCGCCCCGGCCACCCCGCCGCCGAACCCCTGCGGCGAGCGCCTGTCCGGCGCGGGCGGCTCCTGGGGCGTGGAGCTGGTGCGCGTGCGGAGATAGGCGCGGTACTCGTCGGCCGCCGTGGCCGCGATCTCCGCGCGGGCCCGGAGCGCCCTCGTGCGCAGCTGCTCGGCGCTGACCGGCGCGCTGCCGCGCACGGCCTCCCTGATCTCGGGGAAGTGCAGCGCCTGTTGGACAACGCGTTCGAAGTCGGGTGTGTCCTCCGCCCTCAGGTGGGCCAGACTGTCCATGGGCGTCCCCCGGTTGCCTCGACGTGACGGACTCCATGAAACTTCCCCAGTTGCGCAACCTCTAAAGTGTGTTGCGGGCGCGAGGATCGGGCCACGCTCGCCTTGATCCTCGGCCGGGGCGTGGGTACTCTCCTCCGGCCTGTGCCGCGGCGGATGTCGTGGCCATGGAAACGCGCAGGTCGAGACCGTCTACGGACCGTAAGGACAGAAACGAAGATGATGCACCGGATCGCACGCTCGATAGTCGGCGCCTTGGTCGTCGCGATGGCCGTCATGGGCCTGACGGCCACGGCGGCGCTCCCGGCCGCGGCGGCCACCGCGATCCGGCCGGCCGCGGCCGCGGCGCCCACCGACGCGTCCGCGGTGCCTCAGGACGGCGCGTCCCGGACGACCGCCGCCGCCCCGGTGACCGTCGAGCTCGCCTCGAAGCACGAGAAGAAGAAAAAGAAGAAGGGCTTCTTCGCGAAGCTCGGCAAGTTCCTGCTGATCGTGGGGATTCTGATCATCGTCTTCCTGGTGCTGCTGATCGTCGGCATCATCTACGCCGCGAAGCGCATCTTCCGGCGGCGCCGGGGCTGAGGCCGTAGCCGTGCGCGTGCCGGACGGGCCGGTGGTCCCGTCCGGCGACCGCTCCCTCAGTCCGCGCCGAACGCGCGGCGGGCGCCGCGCCGCCAGCGGTTGGCCGGGAGGGCGGGGCGCAGCCACGCGAACGAGCTGCAGTATTTGGTGAAGACGGCCGGACGTATGCCGTACTCGTGCAACAGCCGGTCCGCCTCGGTCAGATGGCCCGTCGTCTTGGTCTCCACCAGGACAAGTCCCGCCGCGCACCGCACCGTTCGGCCCGCGCGCAGGTCGCCACAGGTCAGCCCCGCGTCGCAGGTGATGCGCTCGCCGTCGGCGACGAAGGTGGCGCGCAGATAGTCCGTGCTGAGGGAGGGGCCGAGCCCGTCGGGCGGCTCGATGCCGTACGAGGTGCGCAGCGTCTCGGCGAGGAAGTCCCGGCAGCGGGCGTCGAGCGGGGTGCCGGCGCCGGTGAGCGGGCGGCGGTGTTTGACGGTGTCGCCGCGGCGGCCCTTGAGCTTGATCTCGAACTGCCGCTCCCCGGTGTCCTCGTACACCCGCTCGCGGATCTTGAAGCGCAGCCGCCGGCCCTGGCGGTGGTCGTGGAAGGACCGCAGGCCGGGGGTGTCGTAGTAGACGGAGTGGTAGCCGAAGGCGCGCCTGCCGTCGATGGCGAGGGCCCGGAACGGGCCGCCGGGCCGCCGGGGGTCGGTCAGCCGTCCGGCCATCCGCAGGAAGACCGGCGCGGGCACGAGATAGCTGCGGTCGAAGCGCGCGAGCAGCGCGGACCGCTCGTTGACCTCCGCGAGCGAGATGGGCGTGGTGGCGTGGGCGGCCTCGGTGATGGCCCGTACGGCCGTGGTGCTCACACCGACTCCCAGGCGGGCGCCGTGCCGCGGGCCGGCTCGGCGGGCGCGGCCAGGCGGGCGCCCGCGCTGTGCTCGGGCTCGCGGTAGCGGACGTCGACGACGGTCAGGTCGCGTACGAAGTCCACTTCCATGACGGTCCAGTTGAGGGGCTCGCCGAGGCGCCGGGCGAGGTCGGCGCGGAGGGCGGCGGGGTCGCTGTGGACGGCGTCGAGGGTGACGATCGTGCGGCGGGAGCGGGCGAGCAGCCGGGGGTGGTCGGCGACGTAGATCACGAGCAGCAGCAGGGCGCTGAGCCCGGCGGTCAGGCCGAAGGCCAGGTGCGGCAGGCCGCAGATCAGCCCGAGGACGAGCGTCGTGAAGTAGTACGCGACCTCCTCGTGCTGCACCGAGTCGGAGCGGAGCCTGATGATCGACAGCACGCCGAACAGGCCGAAGCCGAGCGCCGTGCCGCCGGTGCCGCCCACCTCGGCGAGTGCGGCGACGACCGTGAACAGCGCGACGTTCAGGGCGAGATAGGCCGGCACCAGGTCGCGGCGCCGGTGGCGCGGGTAGTAGACCGCGAAGGTGAGCAGGCAGACGGCGACGAGGTCGAGCCCCAGGTGTGCCGCGAGGTGCCGGTAGGAGTCCATGGCGTCACTGCTCTCTGTCGAGTGGTGGGCGGGTCTCGCCGTGTCCCCCCGGGAGACGGGGGAACACGGACCACAGAGAACTCTGGGTGAACAAGCGCTCGCCCCTGGGTGAACAATGCGCATCCTTGACGGGCTCGGAACGGTCCTGTCCGGAACCGCACCGGCCGTGACGCGTTCGACGTTCTTGTGGGATGCGTCCCACCGCCTCACCCGGGTGAAGGCCCACTTCACGGGTACGGGGGAATAGCTCGCGGCACCGTCTGGTTGGCGCTGCCGGGGCACTCGACCACGAGAACCGGAAGCAGGTAGTTCACGCATGACCAGCAGCACGGTGGAGCTCACCAAGGACAACTTCGACGAGATCGTCTCCGGCAACGGATTCGTGCTCATCGACTTCTGGGCGGAGTGGTGCGGCCCGTGCCGGAACTTCGCCCCCGTCTACGAAGGCGCGGCCGAGCGCCACGACGACCTGGTCTTCGCGAAGGTCGACACCGAGGCCCAGCCCGAGCTGGCCGCCGCGTTCGAGATCCGGTCGATCCCGACCCTGATGATCGTCCGGGACAACATCGCCGTCTTCGCCCAGCCCGGCGCGCTGCCCGAGGCGGCGCTGGAGGACGTCATCGGCCAGGCCCGCGCCCTGGACATGGACGAGGTACGGGCGTCGGTGGCCAAGGCGCAGGCCGAGCAGGGCGGGGAGCGGCAGGCCGGTGAGTGAGCTCCTGCTGGTCCGGCACGGCGAGACCGAGTGGAGCCGCTCCGGGCGGCACACCGGGCTTACGGACATCCCGCTCACCGAGCACGGCGAGCGCCAGGCGGAGGCGCTGCGTCCGCTGCTGGCCGGGCGGCGCATCGCCGCGGTGCTGGCCAGCCCGCTCAAGCGGGCGGTGCGGACCGCCGAGCTCGCGGGGCTCGACCCGGAGATCGACCCCGACCTGCACGAATGGGACTACGGCGGCTACGAGGGCATCAGCACCGACGAGATCCACCGCACGCGCCCCGAGTGGTACCTCTGGGACGACGGCGTCCCGGCCGGCGCCCCCGGGCACCCGGGGGAGACAGCCGGACAGGTCGGGGCCCGCGCCGACCGGGTGCTGGCCCGCGTCGCCCCGCTGCTGGCCGAGGCGGACGGCGGTGACGTCGCGCTGGTCGCGCACGCGCACTTCCTGCGCGTGCTGACCGCCCGTAGGCTCGGCCTGCCGCCCACCGCGGGTGCCCTCTTCCGGCTGGACACCGCTACTGTCAGCCGCATCGGCACCGAGCACGGGCGCCCCGCCCTCGTCGCATGGAACCTGCCCTCGCCCGCGGACCTCGGCCCGGGGCCGGGCGGGGAGCGTGTCGGAACCGGGCCGGGAGCACCGACCGGCCGATGATCGGTGCGATCGGGGGACCGCCCCCGATCTTCATATGACCCATTTGCTTCCGTGGAGGAACGACATCGTGGCTACGACCCGCACCGCGCACACCGTCTGGGAAGGCGAACTGCTCAAGGGCAGCGGCACCGTCACCTTCGACTCGTCCGGCATCGGCAGCCAGCCGGTGTCCTGGCCCTCGCGCGCCGAGCAGGCCAACGGCAAGACGAGCCCCGAGGAGCTGATCGCGGGTGCCCACTCCAGCTGCTACTCGATGGCCCTGTCGCACGGCCTGACCGGCGCGGGCACGCCGCCCACCCGCCTGGAGACCAAGGCGGACGTCACCTTCCAGCCCGGCGAGGGCATCACCGGCATCCACCTCACCGTCCGCGCCGAGGTGCCGGGTCTGGACGAGGCCGCCTTCGCCGCGGCCGCCGAGGACGCCAAGAAGAACTGCCCGGTCAGCCAGGCGCTCGCCGGCACGACGATCACCCTGACCGCCGAGCTCGTCTGATCCGGGGGGCCGGGGGCGGTGTGCCTCCGGCCCCTGGTGTCAGGTCCGGAGCGACGCGTAGACGATCAGGTTCCGTACGGGGTGCCCCTGCGCGTCGAGGTCGCCCGCGCATGTCACCAGCCGCAGCACCCGGTCCGAGGTGCTGCCGTAGACCTTCCGTGTCGGGAACGCGCTCTTGTCGACCGTCTCCGTGCCGGTCACCGTGAACCGCAGCACCTTGCCGTCGCCGCGCTCGACGTCGATGGCGGTCCCCTTGCCGACCTTGCCCAGGTCGTGGAAGACGGCCTTGCCGTCCCGGGTGTCGTTGTGCCCGATGATCACGGCCGCTCCCGGTGTGCCGGGCTTGGCGCTGCCTGTGTACCACCCGGCCGTCATGCCCTTCTCCGGCGGCGGCACCTGCACGGTGTCGTCACTGTTCAGCCCGAGCCGCAGCAGTCGGCTCCGCACGCCGATGTCGGGGATGGAGATCCGGGACGGCTCTTCCGCGGCGGCGGGGGTGCCGGTGGCTTCTTTCGTGCGGTCGCTTCCGAGGGAGCAGCTGGTGGCCGTGAGGATGGCCAGGGCTGCCAGGGCTGCCAGAGCGATGAGGCGGGGGCGGATGCGAGGCATGTGGCCACGGTAGGGAGGGGGCGGTGGGGGTGGCTTCGGTTGAACGGCCAGTTCGTCTCGGCCTAAAGGAGGAGGCGGGGCGGGGTGGCGGGTGCGTGGCGCCTGCGGCGGGCTTTTCCCCAGCCTCCGCCCCTTCCCGGCTGCATCCGATATGCGGCTCCGTCGCGTGGGGGGCAAGCCCCCAGACCCCCAGCAACACGCTTCGCGCGTTGTCCTCAAACGCCGGACGGGCTGGATATCCAGCCCGTCCGGCGTTTGAGGACGCGGCCGCAGGCGCCACCCCGCCGCGCTAACGGATCAGCCTCTGGAACAACCCCCAGGTGAACTCCGCGACATGGTCGCCCTCCTCCGTCGAGAACCCCAGCCGCCACCGCGAAGGCGCCGTACCTTCCATCGGCCGAGCAGGAGCGAAAGCACGGGCCACCTCGTCCACCGTGCACGACCAGGGGAGAAGGTCCCGGACCGTGCGCAGCGACGGCCCGGGCGCGCCGGGCGCGCGGATCAGCCACTCGTTCCAGACGGCGCCGCCGGGCGCGGAGAGGACCTCGAAGCGCAGGCCGGGCCAGAGCGGCACCGGCCAGGTCAGTGCCTCGAAGGTGAGGTCGCCGACGCGCCGCTCGCCGGCCGTCTCCGGCGGGCCGAGCACCGAGCGGTAGCGCGCGCCCGCGCCGCGGCGCCGGGGTGAGCGCAGCATCGCCTGCCAGCGGCGGTTGGCCTCCCGCATCGCGGACCGGTCGGTGCCGAGCTCGCGCAGGGCGTCCTCGACCAGGCCGGGCTGGTGGTCGGCCATCCTCCGCAGCAGGACCAGCTGGAAGTCCGACGGACCGAAGGCGGGCGCATCACTCATGGGGCCATCGTGGCGCACCCGCCGCCGTCCGCGCGGCCGGACCGCTTGGTTAAGGTCGTGCGGGAGTCCCACCACGTACGGAGGTCCGATGGCCGAGCACGCCGATCGCACCCCGCTGCTGCGGCTGCGCGGGGTCGGCCGCACCTATGGGGAACGCCAGGCGCTCCATCCGCTCGACCTCGATCTGGAGGCGGGCACCTGCACGGCCCTCTTCGGGCACAACGGCTCGGGCAAGTCGACGCTGTTGCGCATCGCGAGCGGCCGGGACGCCCCCACCCGCGGCACGGCCTTCTTCGCCGGGCGCCGGGTGAGCGAGGACGACCCGGAGGTGCGGGCCAGGGTCGCGGTCGTCGGTGACACGGTGGCCACCTATCCGGATCTGACGGTGCGGGAGCACCTCGAACTCGTCGCCGTCGCCCACGCCGTGGACGACGCGCAGGCGTGGATCGACCATGTGCTCGCGGACCGCAGGCTGTCCGACCACGCGCGGGCGCTGCCCGGCTCCCTGTCGTCCGGCCAGCTCCAGTCGCTGCTGCTCGCGGCCGCGCTCGTGCGCCCGCGGGACCTCCTCGTCCTGGACGAGCCCGAGCAGCGGCTGGACCCCGACGCGCGCGTCCGGCTCGCGGAGCTGCTGGCCGGCGAGAAGGCGGACGGCGTGGCCGTGCTGCTGGCCACGCACCAGGCGGAGCTGGCCGAGGCGGTCGCGGACCGGATGGTCGCGCTGGAGGACGGCAGGGTGATCGCCGAGGGCCCGCCGGCGGAGGTGCTGGGACAGCTGGGGCTGCGGGGATGAACGCGCGGGAGACCACACCGCTCGACGGCGAGCCCGCCCGGACCGACGAGCCCACCTGGACCGAGGAGGACGACGACCGCACCGCCGAGACGCTGGCCTGGCTGCGGGAGAAGCGCCGCGCGCACCGCCGCCGGAAGGGCCGCGACCTCGCCGTCGTCATCTACACGATCGTCCTCGCGCTCCTCGGCTACGGCAGCGGCTACGCCTACCACTTCCTGCGGCAGATCCAGCTGGGCGCCGACTACAGCGGTCTCGGCGCGGACGTGCAGCGCGCCCTGCCCGCGCTGTTCACCCTGCTGACCGCCGGGCTCGCCCTGGCCGCCGCCCGGGACGCCCTGTGGCGCGGGCCGGTCGTCGTGCCCGGCCCGGCCGTGGGCTGGCTGCTCGCGCAGCCCGTGCGCCGGGCGAGGGTGCTGCGGCCGTGGTTCTGGCTGTCCGCCGGGCTCGCGGTCGTCCCCGGCCTGCTGCTCGCGCTCGCCGGGGCCGTGGTGCTCCGCGTGATGAGCCTGGCGTCGGTCGGCACGGCGCTGCTGGCGCTGCTCCCGGCGGCCGTCTGCCTGCCGTTGCTGGCCGTGTCGGCGGGGATGGCGGTGGAGCGGCGGGCGGCGCTCGCCCGGTCCGTGCGCCGCTGCACGCCGTTCGCCGTCGTGGTGCTGATGCTGCTGGCCGCCCAGGTGGCGCTGGCGGGGTACGGGCACCGGGCCGGCCCGCTGGAGCGGGCCGAGCTGTGGTCGGGGCCGTGGGGGTGGGCGGCGCAGCCGGTGGTCGACGCGACCGGCGGCAGCGCGCCGGGCCGGCCGTACGCCCTGGTCCCGCTCGTCCTCCTCACCGCCGCCGGCCTCTTCCTGGGGCACCGGGACGCCGCGCGCGTGCCGACCGTCCAGCTGCGCCGCCGGGCCGCGACGGCGCAGACCGTGTCGTCGGTGATGTGGACGGTGGAGCTCAGGGCCGCCAAGCTCGCCCTGCTGGACGCCACGGAGAGCGGCCGGACCCACCGGATCCGGTTGCCGCTGCCGCGCTCGACGTACCTCGTGGTCGTCTGGCGGGACCTCCAGGCGCTGCTGCGCGCGCCCGCCCGCCTGGCCAAGGCGCTGATGTGGACGGTCTGCGCCGGCGCGGCGGCCGCCCTCGGCACGCGGCTCGGCGGCGGGCACGGGACCCTGTGCCTGGTCGTGGCCCTGCTGTTCGGCTACGTCGCCGTGGGCGCGCTCGCCGAGCCGGCGCGGCTGGAAACCGACGATGTGCGACGCGCCGCCTGGTCGCCCTTCCGCTTCCGTGTGCTGATGCTCCAGCACACGGTCGTCCCGGCCCTCGTCGGCGCGCTGCTGGCGGCCCTGGCCGCCGTGCCGTTCGCCGTGGCGGGCGCGCCGTGGGCGCTGCTGCTGATGCCGGTGTGCGCGGTGCCGTTCGCGGCCGCGGCGGTCTTCGCGGCGTGCCGCGGCCCGGCCCGTACGGGCCTGATGTTCACCGGCGTGCCCACGCCCGTGGGCGACCCGGGGGTGCTTCTCTTCCTCGCCTGGTACGCGGCGGGGCCGCTGGTGTCGGCCGGCGGGCTGACGCTCGCCCTGCGGACGGCCCTGAAGGGCGTTCCCGGCGCGGGGACGGTGGGGGATGTGGCCCTGGTCGCCGCGCTGTTGAGCGCCGGCCTGCTGTACTTCGCGGCGCGCTCGGCGGACCGGTTGGTGCGGCACTGACCCGCCGCATCGCCGCAGCTCAGGCAAAGATTCCGTTTCCCGTTCCGGTTGCTCCTGGTGCCGGGGTGACCTCCCGGTTTTCGGCCGCGAGTGGTTAGCCTGTTGACCGTGGTTGATCACCGTACGAGGACAACCAGGGGGGTAGTGGACTTCATGGGCAGGAGCGGCGCTATAGGAGGAAGTACCCATGCCGACCGGGTCTTCCGGGTCCAGCGGGCCTTCACCGAGATCGAGGGGCAGGTGCACGGCCCGGGTGAGCTCGCCGAGATAACCGGACTGGATGATTCCACCGTCCATCGCATTCTCCAGTCCGGTGTCTACGACGGCACGTTCGCCCGCGAGGGCCGCGGCCTCTACCGGCTCGGCTCCGGCGCCGCCCGGCTCGGGCTGAAGGCGCTCTCCCACGCCCCCAACACCCAGGTCGCGCACGCCCTCCTGGAGGAGCTGCGCGCGGACACCGACGGGGGGCTGGTCTTCCTCTTCGCGCTGGCGCCCTTCGGCGGGGCCAGGAAGCAGTGCCTGGACATGGCCGTCGGCGACTCCGACCTCTCCGAACTGGGCATCGGCCACCGGACCTTCCTGGAGGTCTCGCAGTCGCTGCGCACGGGCGCCGCCGGCCGGGCCATGCTCGCCCACCTCCCCGGGATCATCCAGGAGGCCGTCCTGGAGGAGCCGGCCCCCGCGGGCGCGGGCCCGGGGGCCTACCGCGACAACGCCGAACTCCTGCTGTCCCTGGAGGACGTACGGGGTCAGGGCGTCGCCCTCGACATGGAGGAGTGCGCGGCCGGGTGGCTCGGCTGCGCGGCCCCGGTCCGCTGGGACGGGCTCATCATGGGGGCCGTCGCGGTGCTCAAGCCCAAGGGCTTCCTCCCGTGCTGGCCGGGCCTGGCCCGCGCCACCAGGAGGGCGGCCGACGGCTTCGGCCGGGCGGGCGACCGCGGTGCCTGGTCGGCGGAGACCGCCAGCTCGTACTGAGTTTCCGCAAAGTTAACTTTTCTTTGCGGAATCAGCACGGGGAACGTGGAACCTCGCTTCTGAAATGCCGTTTCTCGCGGGGCGGGAAAGCGGAAAGCGCGGGACCGTTTCTCGCCCTGCGGGAGAGCCCGGGGATTCCTTGACAGGCCGTGCGGCGGCCCTTTGATACTGGGTGCGATGAAAGCCGGTGGCCCTGCGCCCGAGTTCCGTGGAAAAGGGGGAATTCCCGTGTCCTGCACCGTTGCCGCGTGTCCGTACGCCCCGGCGCCCAGTGCGTCCTGTGCCGCCCGCACGGCCGGTGACCAGGTCGAAACCCCGCCCTGGCAGCGGGAGTCGGAGCGGGTGGCGCTGCTGTCGGAGCGCGAGGCGGAGGTGTTCGAGCTCCTCGGCGAGGGGTTCTCGAATCGCAGCATCGCGCAACGGCTGGATGTGACGGAACGCACGGTCAAGTTTCATGTGGCCCGTGTGCTCAGCAAATTGTGCGTGGAATCCAGATTGCAGGCCGGTCTGGTCGCGCACACCTACCGGTTCCTGTACCAAGGTACAGTCCCCCGGGTGATCGCCGCTCGCTAGAGTCAATTGCACGGCGGTTCGGGGAGCACGGGGGAGAGTGCTCGAATACCGGCCCGGAAAAACCTTCCGCGGGGTATCCGCATTCCAGGACTCCGGCCGCCGTCGCAGACTTCCGCGG
Organism: Streptomyces sp. NPDC020379; assembly: GCF_044387105.1. Lineage (NCBI taxonomy): Bacteria > Bacillati > Actinomycetota > Actinomycetes > Kitasatosporales > Streptomycetaceae > Streptomyces > Streptomyces sp. NPDC020379. The sequence goes on along the minus strand of NZ_JBIRVR010000017.1, from coordinate 48,587 downwards.
CTCCATGCCTTCCGTACATCCGCGCGGCACCGGTGCCCTGTCCCCCGTAGTGCTCGACTGGGAGCGGAATTGAAGCGTCCACTCAACCCGATCGACGAGGTCTTCCTCTCCATGGGCCGGGAACCCGGCCTGACCCACGGCCAGTTCCTGAGGTTCCGCGGCAGCCCGCCCCCACTGGCGGAGCTCCGCGACCACCTCGTGGCCAGGCTGCCCGGCCTGCCACGGCTGACCTGCCGGACGACCGCCGCGTCGGGCCGGGCGTATCACGTGCCCAGCTCCGTCTTCGACATACGCGACCACCTCAGGGAGGAGGAGTTCCCCGCGGGAACCACGCTGGACGAGGTGCTCACCGCCCTCGCACGACTGCCACTGCCCGACGGCGGACCCCTGTGGTCCCTCCACCTGGTCCACGGCTACGCACCCAAGGAGTACGCGGTGTGCTACCGCGTCCACCACAGCACCGAGGACGGCATGGGCGCCGTGCACGTCATCGGGTCCCTGTTCGGCGACGGGAAGGAACCGGAGCGGAGGGGCCGGGACGAGCAGGGCCCGCTCTTCGGGGCGTGTCCCGACGAACTGCTCCGCGGCACGCTGAGCGTGGGCGCCGGCCTCGTACGCGGCCTGCTCCCCGCCCGGCGCTGGCCCAGGGCGCCCGAACCCCGCCCCGGCCACCTGGCCGTGTGCAGCACGAGCGCGACCCGGCGCGAACTCGGCCTGCTGGGGCAGCGGTTCGGCGGCACCTTCAACGACGCCTTCCTCATGGCACTCCGGGGCGCGCTCGCCACCTGGAGCGCCGCGGGGGAGAAGGGCGGGGTGCGGGCCGTCTTCCGCGCGTCGCCCGTGCCGGTCCGGATGCCGCTGAGCACCCGGCGCACGGGCGAGGAGGCGGCCCCCGGCAACCACCTCACCACGGCGGTCGTCGCGCTCCCCGGCCAGGGGCTGCGCACCGACGCGGCGTTCGCGGAGCTCGTCGAGGGCACCCGCCGGATGCGCTCGCGCGGCCTGCGGCCCGCGAGCAGGGCCCTGGTCGCCCTGCTGCCCCCGGCCCTGACCCGATGGACCGTCAGGCGCCTGCTCAGCCCCCGCTCGTCCCCGCTCTACGCCTCCAACTACAGCCAGCCCGCCTTACTGTCCTTCAAGGGCGACCCCATGATCGACGCGATACCGCTCGGGGTGCTCCTGCCGGGCAACGCCCTCTCCGTGACGCTGCTCTCCTGCGGCTCCCGGGTCCGGGTGAGCTTCCTCTACGACCGCAGACTGCCCGGGGCCGACCGGCTCGCGGCCCTGTGGCGCGAGGCGCTGGACACCCTGTCCGCGCCGTCCGCGCCCACGGACACCCCCTCGACCACCGCATCCCCGCCGTCCATTCACCAGAAGGGTCCCTCATGCTGAGTCGGTCCGGTCCACGCGGAAACCCCGTCTGGACCCTGATCGTGACCGGGCTCGCGGTCTTCATGGCAGCGCTCGACAACCTCGTGGTGATCACCGCGCTCCCCGCCATCCGGGAGTCCCTCGGCACGAGCCTCCAGGACCTCGAATGGACGGTGAACGCCTACACCCTGACCTTCGCGGTCTTCCTCATGGCCGGCGCGGCGGCGGGTGACCGCTTCGGGCGCCGCCGGATGTTCCTGGTGGGCCTGGTCGTCTTCACCGGGGCGTCCGCCGCCTGCGCCCTGTCCGACTCCTCGGGGCAACTGATCGTCGCCCGCGCCGTGCAGGGCTTCGGCGCCGCCATCGTGATGCCCCTGACACTGACCCTGCTGACCGCGGCGGTGCCCGAGCGCAAGCGCGGCATGGCGCTGGGGATCTGGGGCGCGCTCAGCGGCCTCGCCGTCGCCCTCGGCCCGGTGATCGGCGGCACCGTCGTCGAGAAGATCTCCTGGCAGTGGATCTTCTGGATCAATGTGCCGATCGGCATCGTGGTGCTGCTGCTGGGCGCGTGGAAGCTCGCCGAGAGCACCCACCCCGAGAGCTCCCTGGACATCGGCGGCACCGTGCTGGTGATCCTCGGCATGTTCGGCGTGGTCTTCGCCCTGGTGCGCACCACCGACGACGGCTGGACCAGCGGCAAGGTGCTCGTCTCCCTGATCGGCGGCGTGGTGCTGCTCATCGCCTTCGTCTTCTGGGAAGCCCGCACCCGCCACCCGATGCTGCCGCTGCGGCTGTTCCGCAACCGCGCGTTCACCGCCGTCAACGTCGCCAGCCTGATGATGTTCGCCGCGATGTTCGGCCTCGTGTTCCTGCTGACCCAGTTCATGCAGAACATCCAGGGCTTCTCGCCGCTGGGAGCCGGCGTGCGGATGCTGCCCTGGACGGCCATGCCCGTCGTGATCGCCCCGGTCGCCGCCCTGCTCACCGCGCGGATCGGCAACCGCCTCGTGGTCGCCCTGGGCCTGCTGGCCGAGGCCGTCGCGCTCGGCTGGCTCGCCTCCGTGGTCGGCACGCACACCGCCTACTCCGACGAGGTGCCCGGCCTGGTGCTCGGCGGCATCGGCCTCGGGCTGTTCTTCGCACCCGTGGCCGAGATGGCGATGAACATCGTCGCCCCGCGCGACCAGGGCATCGCCTCCGGAGCCAACAACACCTTCCGTGAACTCGGCGGCGTCCTCGGGGTCGCCGTCCTCACCTCCGTCTTCACCGCGCAGGGCGGATACGGCACACCCCAGAGTTTCGTGGACGGCCTCGTCCCCGCCTCCTGGGTGGGCGCCGGCTTCGCGGCCCTGGGCTGCCTCGCCATCCTCACCGCACCCCGCCGCGCACGCGGCAAGCATGTCGCGGCGGCGGGCGGGGCGCGGGACGCGGAGCTGCCGCGGGACGGCGACCTCCTGGAGCGCTCTCGCTGAGCCCGGCAGCACGGAACAGCACCACGGGTTCCTCGGCAACCAGCCGGAAGCCCGCACGACTTGGGGGACGTACATGTACGACGTGATTGTGGTGGGAGCGCGGGTCGGCGGCGCCTCCACGGCGATGCTGCTCGCGAAGGCGGGCCACAAGGTCCTGCTCCTCGACCGCGCCACCTTCCCCGGCGGGAAGGCCGCGGCGACCAACCTGGTCCACCCGCCGGGCATCCTCCGGCTGAAGAACTGGGGCCTGCTCGACGAACTGACCGCCACCGGCTGCCCGCCCATCCACGAGTACGGCCTCAAGAGCGGCCCGGCGCAGCTGATGGCCCGGCTGCCCGCCGTCGACGGCGTGGGCGAGGCGTACTCCCCGGACCGCGCCGAACTCGACCGCATCCTGCTGGAAGCGGCGATCAAGGCCGGCGCGGAGTTCCGCGAGGGGTTCTCCCTCCGCGAGCTCCTGAGGGACGAGGACGGCGCCGTCACCGGCGTGCGCGGCGAGTCCGGGGAGCGCGTCACGGCCGTCGAGCACGCCCGCGTCGTGGTGGGCGCCGACGGCTCCAACTCCACCGTCGCCCGCCTCGTCGGCGCCGAGAAGTACGCCACCAAGCCCGTACTGAACAAGAGCCACTGGTCCTACTGGGAGGGCATCCCGCACGACGGGAAGGTCCGCACCTACCGCCACGCGGGCAAGCACACCTTCACCTGGCCGACGCACGACGGCCTGACCATCGTCGGAGTGGCCCTGCCCGTCGGCGACTTCAAGGCGGGCAGCGACGAGGAGCGCGACCGCACGGTCATCTCCGCGTTCGCCGAGGTGGACCCCGAGCGGGCCCAGCTGCTGCGCGAGACCAAGCGGGCCGACAAGTGGCTGACGGGCGCGGTCCCCAACTTCCTGCGCCGCTCGCACGGCCCGGGCTGGGCGCTTGTCGGCGACGCCGGATACACCCGCGACCCGATCACGGCCTCCGGCATCACCTACGGGCTGCGCGGCGCCGAACTCCTCGCCGAGGCGATCGACTCCGGCCTGTCGGGGCGCACCCCGCTGCCGGACGCCCTCGCCCGCTACGCGCGGCGGCGCGACGAGATGGTCACCGGGCACTACCGCTACACCTGCGACCACGCGGTGATCTCCAACCACACGCGGGAGGAGATCGCCTTCATCCGGGCCATGAGCCGCAGCCCCGCACACGGGCGCGACATGGTGGGGATGTTCGCCACCGTCGTCGATCCCGCGCGGTTCTACTCGCCGCGCAACATCCACGCCCTCCTGGACCACCTGGAACCGGGCCCCGGCCCCGGCTGGAAGCTCCGCTTCGTGCAATGGCTGGCCAGGGGCCTGCCGCGGCACATACCGCCCGCGACGCGCCTGGCGGACCGCCTGATCGCCGAAAACCTCGGCCCGATGGGCGAGTACCTGCTGGCGCCGCAGGCGCGCCGAGCGGCCTAGCTCCTCTTCTCCGCGACCGGGGGCCGCGCCCCCGGATCCCCGACCCGGCGCGGCACACCCCGGCGTACGCGGCGGAGCCCCGTGCACCGACGAACCACCCGCACCAACACAAGCAACGGAGACATCGGCATGGCACAGAACACCGCACTCCTCTTCCCCGGCCAGGGCGGCTTCGACAGCGCGGCGCTCCGCTCGGCCAAGGAGAGCTACCCCCAGATCCGGCGGGTATTCGAGCAGATCGACGCGGAGACGCAGAACCTCTTCGCACGGCGGATCACGGACACCCTGTTCGGCCAGGAGAAGGCGGACCTCGGCGAGCTGCTCGCCGACGACCCCTGGGTCTCGCAGGTGGCCATCTACGCCGCCGGCCTCGCCGCGTACGAGATCCTCACCGCCCAGGGCGTCGAGCCGGACGTCCTCGCGGGCCACAGCCTCGGCGAGATCACCGCCCTCGTGGCCGCGGGCGCGTTCTCGGTCGAGGACGGCGTGCGCATCGTCGCGCAGCGCGTGGCGGTCATCCAGCGGCAGCAGGGCATAGACGGCCGCATGGTGGCCCTCACCGCCGGCGCCGACCGGGTCCGCCTGCTGCTGGACCTGGTGGACGAGCCGCTGCTGGCCGTCGCCACCGAGAACCACGACGAGCAGACCGTGGTGAGCGGCCCGGACAAGGTCCTGGACCGCGTCACGGCCATCGCCCGGCAGCTCGGCATCAACGCGATCGAGATCGACGCGCCCTTCCCCTTCCACACCCCCGCCCTGGCCCCGGCCGTCCCGGAGTTCGCCGCGTACGTCCGCAAGCTGGACCAGCACCCGCTGCGCCGCCCGGTCTACTCGCCGATCCTCCAGCGCTACTACGAGCCCGACGACGCCCTGGCCGACCTGCTGGCGGAGCACTTCGTCAAGCCGGTCCGGTTCGCGACCGCGGTGCGCCACCTCCAGGAGTCCGGCGTCACCACCTTCGTGGAGGCGGGCGGGCGCCCGGCGCTGACCAAGCTCGTCACCCGGCTCACCCCGGACACGGGCGTGCGCGCCCTGGCCACGCTCGCCCTCGACGGCGGTGGCCGCCTCGCCCTCGACGCCACCCTGGACGTCCTGCGGGAGGCGGGCCTCGCGCACGCCGCCGGAGCCCCCACCCTCGGCGGCCTGCTGGCCCCGGCGGTGCCCGCCGGCGTCTTCGAGGCCTACTGGGCCCGCTACGGCGACGACGTGCTGGCGTACGTCCGCGACGAACTCGCCGCCTTCCAGCGGGAGAACGCCCCGGCCGCCGCTCCTGCCGCCCCCGCCGCGCCCGAGGCAGCGGCGCCCGCCGCGAGCGACGGCCCGGACCGCGACGAGGTCTTCGCCGCCCTGCGTGCTCTCTACGCCGAGGCCCTGGAGTACCCCGAGGAGGTCTTCGAGGGCGGCGTGCAGCTGGAGGCCGAGCTGGGTGTCGACTCCGTCAAGCAGGTCGAGCTGCTCTCCCGGGTCTCCGAGCGCTACGGCCTGCCGCCGCGCGAGTCCGGCTTCCGCCTCTCCAACTACAACACGATGGACACGATCGCCGACTTCGTGCTCGCCGAGCTGAGCGGCGCCCGCGAGCACGCCGGCGCGGCCTGACCGCACCACGGCCCACGGCCCCGCAAGGCACGACTCCCGGGGGACGGCCCCCGGACCCCGGCCGGAAGCGCGGGCCCACGGGGGAACCCGAACGACATCGCGCCGCAAACGTGAGTAAGGACATGGCTCCAATGAAAGACCTCACCGGCAAGGTGGCCCTGGTCACCGGCGGGTCGAAGGGGATCGGTAAGGCGATCGTGCGGGAACTCGCCGCACGCGGTGCCGACATCGTCCTCAACTACTTCCACTCGCACGACCAGGCCAAGCAGACCCGCGACGAACTCGCCGCGGACGGCGTCCGGGTCGACCTCGTCCGCGCCTCGGTGGCGCGGCAGGAGCAGGTCGACCGGATGTTCGCGGAGATCGACCGGCTGCACGGCCGCCTCGACATCCTGATCAACAACGCGGCCGACGGCGCCCTGCTGCCGCTGGAGGAGACCACCGACGCGCACCTCGACAAGGCCCTCGACACCAACCTCAAGGGCGGACTGCGCTGCGCGCGGGCCGCGGCACCGCTGATGGCCAGGTCGGGCGGCGGCTCCATCGTCACGGTCTCCGCGCTGGGCGGCTCGCAGATGGTGATGGCCAACTACCTCGCCTGCGCCCCGGCGAAGGCCGCGGCCGAGGCCGCCTCCCGCTACCTCGCGGTCGAGCTGGCGCCGCTGAACATCCGGGTCAACACCGCCTCCGCCGCCATGCTGAGCAGCGCGGTGGCGGACAAGTTTCCGCAGGCCGCGCAGATGCAGGAGGTCATCGCGCGGGCCACGCCGCTCGGGCGGCTCGGCACGCCGGAGGAGTTCGCCTCCGTCGTCGCCTTCCTCGCCTCCGACGACTCCCGGTGGATCACCGGCCAGGTCATCCTGGCCGACGGCGGTCTGACGCTCGGCGCGGCCCTGCTCTCGCCGCCGGCGCTCGCGGCGGCCGAAGAGCCGCCGGCCCTCGTCGCGGATGCACAGCCCTCCGTGGAACAGCCCTCCGTGGAACGGGCCTCCGTGGAACGGACCTCCGCAGAACGGACCTTGGCGGTGCGGGAATCCGCGGGCGAGGCCGGGGCGGAGGCGCGGGCCGAGGCCCGGACCGAGACCGAACCCGAAGACGGCGACGACGCGATCGCCATCGTCGGCATGGGCATGGCCGTCGCCGGGGCCAACAGCCCCGAGGAGTTCTGGAAGCTGCGGATGACGGGGGACGAGCTCTTCGTCAAGGTGCCCCAGGACCGCTGGCAGCACGAGAGCTTCCACTCGCCCGACCTCGCCGCCGAGGACAAGGCGTACGCCGACCACTGCGTCTTCATCACCGGCTTCACCCCCGCCGAGGGCGCCCTGGACGGCATGCCCGGCGGCGCCGACCAGCAGGAGCTCACCACGCAGTGGCTGCGCCACAGCCTGGTGCAGGCGCTGGACGGGGTCAGCCACAGCCCCACCGACAGCGCGTCCTTCGTCATCGGCTACACCCCCGACGGCAGCCAGCACCTGGAGGAGGCCGGGGTCCTGCAGAGCCTGACCCGGCTCACCCACGGCATCGTCGACGGCCTCGACGTGCCGGCCAAGGAGCGGGAGGGCCTGCGCGACGACATCGACGAGGCGCTCGCCCGCCGCTACCGGCGCGGTGGCCAGGACCCCGCGCGCTTCCTGCCGCACCGGGTCGGCGAGCTGGCGATGGCGGGGATCCTCCCGCCGTCCACCGAGCTCCACATGGTCGACACCGCGTGCTCCTCCTCCCTCTACGCCATCGACATCGCGGCCAAGGGCCTGCTGATGGGCAAGCAGGACATCGCCGTCTGCGGCGGGGCGTTCGCCCTCGCGCCGCGCGGCACGGTGCTCTTCTCCAAGCTCCAGGGGCTCTCCAAGAGCGGCACGGTGCACGCCCTGGACGAGAGCGCCGACGGCGTCATCTTCGCCGACGGCGCCGCCCTCGTCGTCCTCAAGCGGCTGAGCAAGGCGCGCCGCGACGGCGACCGTGTCCTCGGTGTGCTGCGCGCCTTCGGCTCGTCCTCGGACGGCAAGGGCAAGGCGATCTACGCCCCGAACTCCGACGGCCAGAGCCTCGCCGTGCTGCGCGCGCTGGAGGACGGCGAGGTCGACGGCGACGACGTGCAGTGGATCAACGCGCACGCGACCGGCACGCCCGCCGGTGACCTCGCCGAGTTCACCACTCTGCGCGAGCACTTCGGCACCTCCCGGCCCACCGTCGTCACCTCCAACAAGTCCCTGATCGGGCACACCGGCTGGGCGGCCGGCGTGGTCTCGCTCATCGAGAACCTGAAGGGCCTGGAGGAGCACACCATCCCCGGGCAGTTCCGCCTCAGCAGCCCCCGCGCCGACTTCCGGCTCGACGAGACCGAGCTGGAGGTGACCTCCGAGCCGCGGCCGTGGCCGGAGAGCGCCGAGCGGCCCCGGCTCGCGGCCGTCTCCGGCTTCGGCTTCGGCGGCACCAACGCCCACCTGATCGTCTCCGAGCCGCTGCCGCCCGCCGAGGTGGCGGAGACCCCCGTCACCAAGACCCCGGACCCCGAGAGCCGGGTCGCCATCGTCGGCTGGTCGGCCCACCTGCCGGGCCTGGACGGGCGCGAGGAGGTCGTGAACTGGCTGGCCGGCGGCCGTAAGCCGCTCGACAGCTTCGGCGCCGACTACCCGCCGCCGCCCTTCAGCAAGGTCCGGCTGCCCCCGAAGACGATCCGCGCCCTCGACCGCTGCCAGCTGATGATCCTGGAGTGCGCGCACCAGCTCCGCGACCAGATGCCCGACTTCTGGAGCGAGCAGGCCGCCAAGACCGGCGTCTTCGTCGGACACATGGGCCCCACCCGCGCCGCGATGCTCTACGCCAACCGCTGCTACCTCGACGACGTCGAGCGGGCGCTGGCCGACTCGCCGCGGGCGGGCTCCGAGGCCGTGCCGCGGATCCTCGACCGGCTGCGCGAGCAGGTGCGTGCGATGATCCCGGAGTCCAACGAGGACTCGTTCCCCGGGCAGATGCCCAACATCATCTCGGCGCGCGTGGCGAACTACTTCGACCTCCACGGCCCGAACATGACGATGGACTCCGGCTTCGCCTCCGCCCTGTCGTCCATCACCTCCGCCGGCCGCTACCTGCGCACCGGTGAACTGGACTTCGCGCTGGCGGGCGGCATCAACGGCAACAGCCTGCCCGAATACCGTTCCCTGATCGGCGGGCTCCTCCCGGAGCACGCGACGGAACTGGCCGAGGGCGGTTTCCTGTTCGCCCTCACCACCGAGGAGCGCGCCGAGCGCGCGGGCCTGCCGGTCCTCGCCTACGTCGACGAGGCGCTCGGCGGCACGGAGGCGCACCGTGACACCCTGCTGTGCGGCTCCTCCGCGCCCGAGAACGCCCGCTACCTGGGCGCGGCCGGGGGACTGGCCGTCCTCAAGGCGCTGCACGGCCCGGCGGGCACCGTCGTCCTCTCCTGCGAGGAGGGCGAGCACGCCGAGGGAGGCGCCGGGGCCAGGCTCCGGCTGACCGTCCCCGGCGACCCCGCCGAAGCGACCGGCTCCGCCCCGGCGGAGGCCACCGGCACGACTACTACTGGCGCGACCGCCGGCACACTCCCCGAGGGCTTCCTCTCGCAGGACCACACGGCGGCCGGGACACCCCTGCGGGTCCGCCGCCACGTGCCCGTCCTGGAGGCGGCGCCGCCCGTGACCGTACGGGAGGCGGTCCCGTTCCTCGCGGACGGCACGGCCGTCGTCACCGACGCGCCCGGCCTCCTCGCCCGCGCCGCGGGCCGGACCACCGGCCTCACCGTCCTGTCGACCACCCCGCTCGACGCCCCGCGCCCCGGCTGGCACCACCTGCCGGAGGTCACCCCGGAGGCCGTACGCGAGGCCCTGGCGAGCTCCGGGAAGCCGGTCACCCAGCTGCGGGTGTTCAGCGACCTGAGCCGCGCCGTGGCCCCAGGACAGGCGCTCACCGAGGGCTCCCCGGCGCTCCTCGCCCTGCACAGCGCCGCCTATCTGGCGGTGCAGCACGCCTATGAGGACCTGTCGGGACCCGGCTCCTCCCTCGTCGTCCTCCTCCAGGGCGCGGTGACCGACGGCACCCCGCACCCCTTCTCCGGCCTGTTCACCGGCCTGCTGAAGACCGCGGGCCTGGAGCTCCCGGACGCCACCGGCTTCGCCCTGCTGACCTCGGCCACCGACGCCGGCGAGGCCGTGGAGCGCGTGGAGGCCGAGAGCCGGGCGCGGCGGGACTTCCCCGTCGTGGTCGACGCCGGCGGCGTCCGCCAGGTGTACCGCCTCAAGGAGGAGCCGGACGACCTGGACGCGGACACCCCGGCGGTCCTCGGCCGGGACTCCGTGGTCGTCGTCGCGGGCGGCGCCCGGGGTATCACCGCCGAGGTCCTCAAGGCCGTCGCGGAGCAATTCGGGCCGCGGATCTACGTGTTCGGCAGCAACGCCCTCGACACCTACCCGCCCTCGGTCTACGCCGGGAGCGACGAGGAGTTCGCGGCGGGCCGCGCGGCCTTCATCTCCGCCGAGCTCGCGAGGCGCGGTGGCCGGACGGTCGCGGGCATCAACAAGGAATTCGACCGGATGGTCAACGCCCGTACCGCCCGGCAGAACCTCGACGCCATGGCGGCCCACAGCGGCGCGGACCGGGTCACCTATCTGACCTGCGACATGCGCGACAGCGCCGAGGTCGACAAGGCGATCGGCCGCGTCCTCGCCGAGCAGGGCCGGATCGACCTGCTCGTCAACGCCGCCGGACTCCAGCGCTCCGCGCTCATCAGGGACAAGGACTTCGCGGAGTTCACCTCCATCCGCGACCTGAAGGTCGAGTCCTACCTCAACCTGAAGCACGCGCTGCGCTCCGCACCGCCCCGCCTGTGGTGCAACTTCGGTTCCCTGCTCGGCTACTTCGGACAGCTCGGGGAGGCGGACTACGCCTCGGCCAACGACTTCCTGGGCAGCGCGTCCGCCTATGCCGCGGCCACCACGGACCACGCCGAGGTCACCATTGGCTGGACGCTGTGGGCGAGCGTCGGCATGGGGGCCAACGAGCTGACGAAGGCGTACTACGAGCGGGCCGGCTCCTACAGCAACATGCCGGTCCCCGAAGGCGTCCACCACTTCGTGCGGGAGCTGCACGCCCCCGTGCGGCGGCCCTCCGTCGTGCACCTGGGCGAGGCCGAGCGCGCCACGGTGGAGACCTTCTACCCCGGCTATCTCACGGGCCGCGACCCCGGCTTCTTCCTGCGCCGCGTGGTCGAGTCCGACGCGAAGTCCGCGGTCTTCGAGTGCCGCTTCGACCTGGAGACCGACGGCTATCTGGAGCACCACACCGTGCGCGGCGAACCGACGCTGCCCGGCACCTTCGTGACCGAGCTCGCGGCGGAGGCCGCCCGGCACCTGGTGCCCGGCAAGCACGTCATCGCCTTCGAGGACCTGCGGTTCGAGCACTTCCTGCGCGTCTACCGCGACCTCCCGGCCCGGCCCAAGCGCATCAAGGCCGAGATCGCCGGGGAGCAGGGCGACGCCACCGTCGTGCAGGTCCTGGTGACCGAGGACGTGGTGGCGCCGAACGGGGCCGTCCTGATCGCGGACCGGGTGCACTTCGCGGCCCGCGTCCTGCTCGCCGACGCCTTCCCGGCCGCGCCCCGGTGGGAGCACTGGGACACCGCCGACGACATCCCCGTGCCCGACCCGTACCACCAGCCCGGCTCGCCGGTGAAGCTGACCGGGCCCTTCGTCTCCACCGCCGACACCCGCATCCACCCCCAGGGCAAGCGCGGGCGCTACGCCCTGGCGCTCCCCGAGGACGACCCCGCGTGGGCGCGGTTCACCGTCCCGTGCGTCCTGCTGGACGGCCTGGCGCGGGTCGGGGTGCTGGACCTCGTCGACGGCCACCTCGTGCCCGTCGCGGCACCGCTGGCGATCCGCCGCATCGACCTCTACGAGGAGGCCAACGACCACGTCCTGTCCACCGGGGAGGACCGGATCGACCTCTACGCCACCCCGCCCGGCTTCGACCTGGCCGCCGACCGCGTCGACAACCGCTTCGTCGCGACCCGGCCCGACGGCCGCATGCTCCTCCAGATGAAGGACCTCCAGGCGACCCTGATCGGCTACGTCGACGCCCGCACGGGCGAGGCCGTGGCCCTCGACGCGCCCGACCGGAAAGGGACATGACCATGGAGTCCCCACAGTCTCCGCGGACGACGGCCGGGCCCACGGCGGGTGACACGGCGGTCCAGCCGATGACCCGCATGGTGTGGCAGCTCACCAGCCTGCCGCAGCGGCCCGGTGACCCCGCCCGGCTCACGGGGATGCGCGTGCTGCTCCTCGCGGACGAGGAGGGGGCGGCCGGGACCGCCGCCGCCGTCGAGCGCGCCCTGACCGAGCGCGGCGCCCTCGTGCGCCGGCGGGCGCCGGGCGGCCCCGTCGACGCGATCGTCGACCTCACCGTGGGCCGCGCCCCCGGCGAGGGGGAAGCCGAGGAGGTCTGGCGGGACCCGCTGCTGCGCACCGTCGGCGCCCTGCGCGAGCACTACGACGACTGGGCACAGGAGACCTCGGCGAGCCGCCTGTTCTACCTCGCCGTCACCTACCTCGGCGGCGGGATGGGCCACCACCCGCAGGACGACCTCGCGCAGCCGCTGGGCGGCATCTGGGCGGGCCTGGCGAAGACGCTGCACCGGGAGTTCCCCAACTGCAACGCCCGGGTCGTCGACATCGCGCTGTCCGCGCTGGACGAGCTGCCCGGCATCGTCGCCGCCGAGCTGGGCCGGCCCGGCGAGCTGGAGGTCGGCTACCGCGACGGGCAGCGCCTGACGCTCACCCCGTCCGCCCGCCCGGCCGGCGAGCCCGTCGTCGAACTCGGCCCCGACGATTGCGTGCTGATCTCCGGCGGTGGCCGGGGCATCGGCTGGGAGCTGGCCCGCACCCTCGCCGAGCGGCACGGCCTGCGGGTCGTGGTGACCGGCCGGGAGCCCTTCCCCACCGGCGACGAGCCGTGGTCCGGCATGGACGAGGCCGAGCTGAAGGTCTACGAGAAGCAGGTGTGGGCCGACAACCGCGGCCGCCCGCCGGCCGGGACGCGGCGCGACATCGCCCGCGTCCGCCGCCTGTGGGAGCTCGCGGCCAACGTCACCGGCGCCCGTGCGCGAGGGCTGCGCGTCGACTACGCCCGGTGCGACTTCACCGACCGCGACCAGGTCCGCGAGCTCGTCGCCCGCGAGGGCGCCGCGCTGACCGGAGTCGTGCACAACGCCGGGGTCGACACCGCGGCGCGGCTGCCCAAGAAGACGGACGACGAGGTCCTCGCGACCGTCCGCACGAAGATCGAGGGCTTCGCCAACCTCTTCGGCGAACTCCGCGACCACCCGCTGAAGTTCTTCTGCAACGTCGGCTCCCTCACCGGGCGGCTGGGCGGCATGGTCGGCCAGCTGGAGTACGCGGCGGCCAACGAGGGGCTGGCGCGGCTGGGCCGCTGGGCGAGCGGCCGGGCCGGCTTCCCCGTGATGACGCTCGCCTGGCCGACCTGGGACCGCATCGGCCTGATCGCCAACTTCTCGGCGACGCTGCGCTACATGGCGGCCATCGACGTCACCGACGGCCTCGCCAAGTGGCAGGCGGAGCTGCGCGCCGGGTCCGACGGCGAGGTCACCTTCGTGGGCCCGCTGGGCGCGGCGATCGACCCGGGCCAGGCCATCGGCTATCCCATCGTGCCCGACCTGCCCGGCTTCACCGACACCTTCCCGAAGATCTACCACCTGGGCGAGGTCGTCACCTACCGGCCGCACAGCCGGATGGTCTCGCGCGTGACCTTCGACCGCGAACGGGCGCCCGTCCTGATGGACTTCCTCATGGACGGCGTCGAGGCGGTGCCGGTGAGCCTGCTGCTGGAGAGCGCGGTCCGGGGCGCCGAGTGGATCGTCCCGGAGGACTTCCCCGCGCTGCGCGCCGACTGCCTCGAAGAGATCGTCGTGCCACTGGAGTTGCTGCGCCTGGACGGCCCCACCACCGTCTGGGAGCGGGAGATCAGCGGCAGGAGGGAGGGGCGCACCTGGGTCGTCGACGTCTGCTTCCGGCGGCCGGACGACGGCCCGGACGGGCCGCGGGCGAGCCTGCGGGTCGTCTACGAGCCGGGCGATTCGCGCTCGCCCGCGCCACCGCGGCCGGATGTCGCGCGGACCACCACATGGCGCTCGGGGCCACCGATGCTGCGCTGGCGCTCGTCGGTGGTCCCGGCCGCCGCCTGGACCCACGGCCCCGACGGCCGCTGGTCCGCGGAGGTGCGGCCGTGCGCCTCCAACGACCTCTGGGCGACGCCCAGCGTGCCGCGCACGGCGCTGGCGGTCTCCGTCCTGGAGAACGTCGTGCGGCTGTGTGCGAAGGCGCGCGCGGGCCTTTCCGTCGCCGTCGACCCCTTGGTGATCGGCCGCGTCACCCTGCATTCCGAGGAGCAGGGGAATTCCGTGGTCGAGGGCGATCCGGCGCTGGGTGTGTGGCGCGCGAAAAGCGTGGTGTCGGGGCTGCCCGTGCTCACGGTCTCGGGTTTTCCCGGGCCGCTCGGAAACGGTTGACAGAATTACCGGTCGATGCCACCGTCATGGCATTGCGGAGTCGTCGCCGTATGCCCAGGAAATAACCGCCGGAATTTACGCAGAGAAATTGGAGCGCTTGATATGTCGACGTTGCAGCAGAACAAGGCCGTGTTGGAGCGCTACTACGAGGAGTGCCTCAACAAGGGAAATCTCGACGTCATCTACGAGGGCGCCGGTGACGACCACATCAGCCACGGCACCGCGCCCAACGGCAAGGAGGGCGTGGAGCACCTCAAGGAGTGGGTGCGGCTCCAGCGCGCGTCCTTCCCCGACCTCAAGGTCGTGGTGGACGACTGGATCCTGGAGGGCGAGAAGGTCGTCAGCCGGTTCACCGCCAGCGGCACCCACACCGGTGAGCCCTACGAGGGCGTGCCGGCCATCGGCCGGGAGTTCTCCGTGAGCGGGATCGTCATCGACGAGTTCCGCGACGGGATCATCGTGGAGAGCTGGTTCTCGCTGGACGGCCTGGAGCTGGCCAAGCAGCTCGGCGCCCTGGGCTGACCGCGCCCGGGCCCGGCACCGCGCGGCGGTGCCGGGCCCGGCGGGGCCCGCTCGTCAGCCCCGCCGGACGGCGCGCGCGTCCGCGTCCGTGATGGGCGCGGCGTGCGCCTCGGCGTTACCGGAGGCGGCGATGGCGTCCAGGGCGCGCTGGAGGACGACGGTGTCCTCCAGGGTGTGGATCTCGGTGATCCGGCCCCACTTCAGATAGAGGAACTGGGTCATGACGTTGTCGTAGCGGGTGCCGTCCGGGAGCGGGCCGCCGATCTTCACCCGGGTGGCCACCTTGGTCAGCCAGGGGCCGCCGGAAATGATGATCTCCAGCGGCTCGAAACGGGCCTCCGGGATGAGCCGGAAGACCCGCTGCCACCACAGGCTCATGGCCTCGCGGGTGTGCCGCTCGCCGGACAGCGCGTGCTCCCCGTAGAAGACATAAGTGAATTCCGGGGCCAGCGTGTCCACCATGGACTGCCAGTCCCCGGAGTCGATCTGAGCAAAGGCTTTACGTAGTTTCGCGGCAACGATTCGGTGATACATGCGGATCCTTCCCCGGGTCCTTCGGAATATTTTCGGAAACCCTGAATGCCGCCCTGCGGTGCCCTCATTGATACCACGAGAACCCTTGCGGGAACACACCTCGCAGTGGGGTGCGAGAAAAGGCGGGAGAGTGTGATGACATCTCCGATTCCGGTGCTGATCACCGGCTGTTCATCGGGTATCGGCCGGGCCACCGCGCGGCGGCTGCACCGCGCCGGAATGGCCGTGTACGCCACGGCCCGCCGGCCCGGGACGCTGGCCGAGCTCACCGCCGAGGGCATCCGGACGCTGGCGCTGGACGTCACCGACGAGGAGAGCATGCGCGCCGCCGTCGCCGCCGTCGAAGCGGAGTACGGCGCGGTCGGGGCCCTGATCAACAGCGCGGGCTTCGCCGTCTCCGGGGTCGTCGAGGAGGTCGGCATCGAGGACATGCGCCGGCAGTTCGAGACCAATGTCTTCGGGCTGGCCCGCCTCAGCCAGCTGGTCCTCCCCGGCATGCGCGCGGCGGGCACCGGCACCATCGTCAACGTCTCGTCCATCTTCGGCCGTTACGCGGTCCCCGGCGGCGGCCTCTACCAGGCGTCCAAGCACGCGGTCGAGGCGCTCAGCGACGCCCTGCGGCTGGAGGTCGCCGACTTCGGCGTCCGCGTGGTGCTGATCGAGCCGGGCCCGGTGCGCACCACCGACTTCGGCGCGACGTACGTGGCGAACTTCCGTCCCGTCAGCGAGGTCTACGCCGACTTCCGCCGCCGCACCGCCGAATACTTCGACGCCATCTACACCGGCAGCCGCCGCACCCTCGCGGGCACCTTCACCATCCAGGCCGACGACGTGGCCCGCGCGGTCGAACGCGCCGTCCGCAGCAGCCGCCCGCGCGCCCGGTACCCCGTCGGCTTCCTCGCCCACAGCACCCTCGCCCTGCGGCGGCTGGCCCCGGACGCCGTCTTCGACAACCTCTTCGTGCGGCGCGCCTTCCCCGTGCCGAGGAAGAGCACCCGGCCGGTCCCGCCCCGGCCCGTACGGACCGCCACCACGCGTAAGGACGCCCGATGACCGCGACCACCGCCCTCCCCGCCGCCACCGCGACAGCCCCCGGCCCCAAGGGCGTGCCCGTGCTGGGCAGCCTCGGCTCCTGGCGCCGCAACACCGCCGAATTCCTGCTGGGCCTCCAGCGCGACCATGGCGAGGTCGTGCGGATGCGCCTCGGCCCCATGACGGTCCATCAGGTCACGAGCCCGGAAGCGGTGCGCCGGGTGCTGGTGGAGAACAACGGCAACTATGTGCGCGGCCCGCTCTACGAGCAGTTCGGCGTCGTCATGGGCAAGGGACTGCTCACCACCGACGGTGAGTTCTGGCGCGGCCACCGCCGCGCGGTCCAGCCCGTCTTCCTCAAGAACGCCGTCCCCGACATCATCCCCAACATCGCCCGCGCCACCACCGAGATGCTCGACGAGTGGGAGGGCAAGGCCGCCCGCGGCGAGCCCGTGGACCTGATGACCGAGATGCTCAGGCTCACCCTCGTCACCCTCAGCCGCTCGCTCTTCGCCTACGACATCAAGCCGTCGTCCCGCGTGCTGAAGCTCATCGTCGACGACGTCGTCGAGGTCATGTTCCGCCGCGGCACCGCCTCCGAGATGCTGCCCTCCTGGGTGCCGACCGACCGGCAGCGCAAGATCGCCCGCATCCACCGGGTCTTCGACCGGATCGTCGCCGACGTCCGCGCCGGCTACGCGCGCACCGGCGAGGGCTCGCTGATCTCCCTGATGGAACAGGCCGAGGACCCCGCCACCGGCCGCCCGTGGACCGACCGGCAGATCCGCGACGAGCTCCTCACCGTCTACCTCGCGGGCCACGAGACCACCGCCGTCGCGCTCTTCTGGACCCTGATCGCCATCGCCGAGCACCCCCACATCCAGGAGGAGGTCGACGGCGAGATCGGCCGCGTGCTCGGCGGCACCCTCCCGGACGCCCGGAGCGCCGAGGAACTCACCTACACCAGGATGGTGGTGGACGAGAGCCTGCGGATGCACCCACCCATCTGGATCTTCCCGCGCGCCGCCGTCGGCCCGGACACCCTCGACGGCTACGGCATCGAGGCGGGCTCCTCGATCCTGCTCTCGCCGCTGGTGTCGCACCACAACCCCCGCTACTGGGACAACCCGATGGCCTTCGACCCCCAGCGGTTCACCCCCGAGGCCGTCAAGGAGCGCCCGCGCATGGCCTACTTCCCCTTCGGGGCGGGCCCGCGGCAGTGCGTCGGCAACTTCATGGCCCTGCTCGAACTGCGCACCATCGTCGCGATGATCAACCAGCGCTTCCGGATCAGCCGCGTCCCGGGCGACTCCCTCCAGTACGGCTCCCCGGTCATCTCCCTGCGCCCGCTGCGCGACGTCCTGGTCCACGTGCGCTCACGCGACGCGCGCCCGACGCCCTCCACGCGGGAGGCCGCGCCCCTGTCCTGCCCGGTGCGCCACACGGGGAGCTGACGCGGGCGCCCCCGTCCGCCGGACGGGCCCGGTCGTACGGCGACCGCGGCCCGCCCGGCGTCAGCCACGCCCGCGCACGAACGCGCGCAGCAGACCGGGGAAGCGGTACACCCCCATCCCCGGCGCGCCCAGCACCCCCGCGTCGACCAGCGATTCCAGCAGCTCCTCGGCCTCCCGCGCCGCCAGACCCAGACACGCCGCCGCCGACGACGGCGAGATGTCGGCCGCCTCCGGCCCCGCGAGCAGCCGCAGCGCCCGCGCGTGCTCCACGTCGAGCCCGTCGCAGTCCGCCGCGAACGCCGACTCCAGCGCCGTGCCGCCGCACCTCAGCTCCGCGAAGAGGCGGCCCTCGTCGGCCAGCCGGTCCGCCAGGCGCTCAACCGTCCACACGGGCCGCTCCACCAGCCGCGCCGCCGCGCTGCGCAGCGCCAGCGGAAGCCGCCCGCACAGCTCCGCGAGCCGAGCCCAGTCGGCATCGGGCGCTGTCCCCCGCTCCCGGCCCGAGGCCAGGACGAGCAGCTCCCGGGCGTCGGCGGGGGAGAGCACATCGAGCGGGACGTGGTCGGTGACCAGCGGCATCGGCAACGGCCGCCGGGCCGTGGCGATCACCCCGGCCGTGGGCGCCCCCGGCAGCAGGGGAGACAGCTGGGCCGATGAGACCACGCCCTCCAGCACCACCAGGACCCGCCTGCCGGCCAGCAGCGAACGGAACGCGGCGGCCCGCGCCTCCAGCCCGTCCGGGACGTCCTCGGCACGCACCCCGCACGAGAGCAGGAACTGCCCGAGCACCGCGGCCGGTTCCGCCAGCGGCCCCTCCAGGCGCGCGTGCAACTGACCGTCGGGGAAGTGCTCCGCCACCCGGTGGGCCACCTCCAGCGCAAGCGCCGCCTTGCCCACCCCCGCCATCCCGGACACCAGGCACACCGGCACGCTCCGCCGGCCGGGCGCGGTGAGCGCGGCGGCCATGGCGGCGGCGGGCGCGTCCCGGCCGGTGAGATGCCGCACGGCGGGTGGCAGTTGGGCCGGCCGGGGACGCGGCGGCACCGCCGCGCCGTCGGGGGAGTGTGCCGGGGCGGGGCGCGCGTCGTCGTCGCACTCGCCGTCGAGGATGCGCCGGTGCAGCTCCCGCAGCTCCGCGCACGGCTCGATGCCCAGCTCCGAGACGAGCGCGCCGCGCGCCTCGGCGAACGCCCGGAGCGCGTCACCCTGCCGGCCCGAGCGGTACAGCGCCCGCATCTGCAGGGCGCGGAGGTTCTCGCGCAGCGGGAACCGCGCGGTGGCGGCCGCGAGTTCGCAGGTCAGCGCGGCGTGCCGGCCCAGCTCCAGCTCCAGGGCCCAGCGCTCCTCCAGCACACCGATGTGCCGCTCCTCCAGGGCCGTGCGGTTCTCCTGCGCCCAGGGGCCCGCGATGCCGCCGAGCGGTTCGCCCCGCCACAGCGACAGGGCCCGCTCGAAGAGCGCGGAGGCACCGTGGAGGTCCCCCGCGCCGCGCCGCTCCCGCGCCTGTTCGACGGTGGAGGCGAAGGCGTGGACGTCGACACCGCCCTTGTCGATGTGGAGTTCGTAGCCACCCCGCCCCGAGGTGAGGACCTGGGCGTGCGAGCGGGGCGTGCGGTCGGGCTCGAATGCCTTGCGGAGCCTGCTGGCGTAGGTGGACACCAGACCGGGCGCGCACCCCGGTGGACATTCGCCGTACACGCCGTCGATGAGCCGGTCCCTCGGCACCAGCCCGCCCTGGGTGGCCAGCAGTGCGAGGACGGTGCGCTGCTGCGGCGTCCCCAGGTCTATCTCCGCCTGCCCACGCCAGGCACGGACGGGCCCGAGGAGGCTGATGCGCAGATCGGTACGGCCACGTCCGTCGTCGTAGGAAGCCGCATGGGTCGGGGTCACTCGGACATTCACCATGGACCGGTCATATCCATGAGCGATCAACGGTCGATGAATGAACGGTTGTCCTATACGAACGACTGTTCACTGCGGGTGGCCGTCCGTGAGGCGTGCGAGTGCTGCACGTGAGTGTCCGCAGGGAATTTTCCGGTTATCTCGCCCGGATTGGTGATTTCCCTACGTATAGGGCCAGTTAGGGGGTGGAAGCCGCTAATGTTCTTGACGGCGCCCCTGCGTGGGCGCCCCCCTTCAAGGAGGAGCCGACGAGGTTGTCGGGTTCGCGGAGGACCCGGCCAGCGGGTTCCTCCGGAGCGGTCACCGGCATTTGGCCGCGCACCGAAAGGGGGGCGCCTGATGCCAGGCCGCCACCGGAAGAAGCCTCTGCATGAGCGAATTGCCGCGGTGATCCGCGAGTTCGTGAGGTGGATGCTACGGAAGTGACCGGCCGTCCCCATCAGGTCTAGGGACGCCCGGTCGTGGACTTCCACTTCCGAAGGCCCTCGTTGCGGATGTCGGTCCGCGGCGGGGGCTGTATTCGTACGTGCGCCAGCAAAACTTCAGCCGGACTGGCGCCCGTACACCCCGCCGGTCTCCCGGCCGGGCGGGCATCAGTTTAGCGTCGGTGCCCCCGGCGTGCACCGCCCACAGGGGTGTATCTCTAGGCGGGATCCTCGCCCAGCATCCGCTGGAGGAGGTCGCGCAGGACCGTGCGTTCCCCCGTCGAAAGCCCGGCCAGTGGCTCGCGGGCGAAGTTCAGCGACTCGCGGAGCCGGGCGGCCGTGGCCGTGCCCTCGGGGGTGGCGGCGGCGAGCTTGACGCGCCGGTCGTCCGGGTCCGGGCGGCGCTCGGCCAGTCTGCGGGACTCCAGGCGGTCCACGATCCCGGTCACATTGGACGGCTCGCAGCGCAGCTGCTGGGCGATCCGCCGCATGGGCTGCGGCTCGCCGGCGAGCAGGGCCAGCACCTTCGCCTGGGCTCCGGTGAGGGAGTGCCGGGCGGCGGCCTCCTCGTACTCCGCGTGGTAGCGCGCCACGACGGTCGCGATGAGGTCGACCACTTCACGGGTCAGTGCATCAGAACGGGGGACCATGGGCTCCAGGTTACTCCGTTGCTTGACAACATGAAATATCGAGGAGCATGGTTGTTTCACTTGCTGAACCATTAGGAGGCCGCGTCCCATGTCCGCAACCCCCGCCACCGGTCGTGAATGGCATCTCGTCGCCCGCCCGCACGGCTGGCCGAAGCCCGAGGACTTCGCACTGCGCGAGACCGAGATCGCCGAGCCCGGCGAGGGCCAGATCCTGGTGCGCAACATCCACCTCTCCGTCGACCCCTACATGCGCGGCCGGATGAACGACGTGAAGTCCTACGTCCCGCCGTTCCAGCTCGACCGCCCCATGGACGGCGGCGCCGTCGGTGAGGTCGTCGCCTCCCGCTCCGCCGCCTTCGCGCCCGGCGACCACGTCCTGCACGGCCTCGGCTGGCGCGAGTACGCGGTGCTCGACGCCGAGCACGCCGTGAAGGCCGACCCCGCGGTCGCCCCGCTCTCCACCTACCTCGGCGTGCTCGGCATGCCGGGCCTGACCGCCTATGCCGGGCTGGTGGAGGTCGCCTCCTTCAAGGAGGGCGACGCCGTCTTCGTCTCCGGCGCCGCGGGCGCGGTCGGCGGCCAGGTCGGCCAGATCGCCAAGCTCAAGGGCGCCTCGCGCGTCATCGGCAGCGCCGGCTCGGACGAGAAGGTCCGGCTCCTGACCGAGGAGTACGGCTTCGACGCCGCCTTCAACTACAAGAAGGGCCCGGTCGCCGAGCAGCTCAAGGCCGCCGCCCCCGACGGCATCGACGTCTACTTCGACAACGTCGGCGGCGAGCACCTGGAGGCGGCCATCGGCTCCCTCAACCTGCACGGCCGGATCACCGTCTGCGGCATGATCGCGCAGTACAACGCCACCGAGCCGACCCCCGCCCCGCGCAACCTCGCGCTGGTCATCGGCAAGCGCCTGCGCATGCAGGGCATGCTCGTCAACGACCACCGCCACCTCCAGCAGCAGTTCGTCCAGGAGGTCGGCGCCTGGGTGCGCACCGGCGAGCTCAAGTACCGCGAGACGGTCGTCAAGGGCATCGAGCACAACGTCGACGCGTTCCTCGGCATGCTGCGCGGCGAGAACACCGGCAAGATGATCGTCACCCTCGACGCCTGAGCCTCGCGCCCCCGCGAGCCGCTTCTCGGCGGCTCGCGGGGGACGCGGCTCACCACACCCCGGGGATCAGCCTGGGGGTCCGGGCGGCGTACGCCCGGTACTCCTCTCCCAGGGCGTCGAGCAGCATGCGCTCCTCCACCCGGATCCGGTACGCCACGGCCGCCAGGGCGCACACGGTGAACACGAGCCAGGACAGCGCGTTGCCGAGCAGGGCGGCGAAGCTCAGCAGGGCCGGCAGCAGGCCGCTGTAGGAGGGGTGCCGCACCCATCGGTAGGGCCCGGAGCTCACCAGCCGGTGGCCCCGCTGGATGTGCACCGTGGCCCGGAAGAAGCGGCCCAGCGCGACGATCGACCACAGGCGCAGCGCGATGCCCGCCCAGGCGAGGGCCGGCACCACGCCGCCCAGCACCCGGCCGTGGGCGGGGTACGACAGGGCCGCGACCGCGTGGCGCGTGAGCACCGCCGCCGCGGCTCCGCCCCAGAAGAGCACCCAGATGACCAGGAGGCTGCGCCGCTCGGTCCGCTCGGTGCGCCCGCTGCGCAGCCGCTGCCGGGCCTGCGGCACCAGCTCCGCGGCAGCCCAGGCCCAGACCGTGCCGATCAGGGCGAAGCCCATGGGCTGGTGCGTCACGTCACCTCCGGACCCCCGCTTCAAGGGTCGCACCGCCACTCCCCGGTCGCGGCCCGCCGCGGCGGGCCGCGTACGTCTCACTCCGCGCTGTCCGGGTGCGAGCGCAGGCCCACCCCCAGGACGCCCTCCCAGTGGGTGAGTTCCTCGACCAGGGGCAGCGCGGAGCCCTTGCCCTCCAGGCTCAGGACGACGTCGGCCTCCTTGATCCTGCCGCGTTCGCGGTGGTCGCCCCGGTCCTCGGCCTCGGCCTCGACGTGCACGTCGGTGACCCGGAAGCCGCGCTTGGTGCACAGCTCCAGCACCCGGCCCAGCAGCCCGCGGCGGGTGCGGTAGGACAGGCGCAGCTCGACCGGTCCGACGCCGGGGGCGACCGACAGCCGCCTCGTCATCAGCGGATAGCCCCGCACCACGAGGAAGTGCACGACGGTCGCGGCGACGCCGAGCAGCGGCAGCCCGCCGCCGCAGGCCATGCCGACCGCGCAGGTCAGCCAGATCGTGGCCGCCGTGGTCAGGCCGCGCACGCCGTCGCGGCGGACGAAGATCAGCCCGCCGCCGATGAAGCCGATCCCGGAGACGATCTGCGCGGCGACCCGGGACGGATCGAGGCCCACGCCGGGGATCCCGGCCACGGCGGAGAAGCCGTGGATCGAGACCTCCATGAAGAGCGCGCTGCCCACGCCGACGAGCGTGTGGGTGCGCAGCCCGGCGCTCTTCTGCTGTAACTCGCGCTCCAGTCCCACGAGCGACGAGAGGAGCAGGGCGATGCCCAACTCCACGAATTGACGGACCCCTTGGCCGCTCCCCGTATCGAACAGGGGTGGCGCGGCGACGTACTCGACTATTCGCATCCGTCAATTGTGGCCTGAAATAGCCTTTGTATGTGGACGGTCGTGCCCCCATCTACCGTCCATGCCCGCGCAATGGTTGTGTTCTGGCCCATGAGACTCAATGGGCAAGTCCGGACCGCCTCGCTCGCCGCGCTGCTGCTGTGCGCGGCCACCCCGTTCCCCGCTCTGGCGGCCCCCTCGGCCGCCCCTTCCGCCACGGCCGAGGAGCGGAGGCTCGCCGGTCCCGTGCCGCGGGAGATCCTGCGGGACAGCGGGTTCGCCGACGTGACCCCCGCTTTCGGCCGCGACCTGGCCGCCGCCCGTACGCCCGCGCAGGCGCGGAGCGTGGCGGTACGCGACGGGCGGCGGCTGTGGCGGCGGGCCGTGGACCGGGCGCAGGGGCGGGGTCCGGCCGGGGGCACGCTGAGCCGGGACGACGACCGGCCGCTGTACTGGGCGCGGCTGGGCATGACGCGCGCGCTCCGCGAGTGGAAGTCCGCCTTCCAGTTGACCGGAAAGCAGCGCACGGACCTCATCGCCGCGGTGGAACGGACCTCGCGCGGCCAGGATTCCGTCGAACTGCCGCCGGGGCGCGGCGTGCGGCGCGTACTGATCACCGGCTTCGACCCGTTCCAGCTGGACGCCGACGCACGGCGCTCCAACCCCTCCGGCGCGGCGGCCCTCGCCCTCGACGGCACGACGATCCGCACCGCCGCCGGTCTCGCGCGCGTCGAGGCGGTCGTCTTCCCCGTGCGCTGGGCGGACTTCGCGGACGGCACGGTCGAGCGGACGCTCCTGCCGTACTTCCGGCCGGGGCCACGGCGCGTGGACCTCTTCACCACCATCAGCCAGGGCCGGCCCGGCCGCTTCGACGTCGAACGCACCAACGGCGCCTGGCGCGGCGGCTATCCCGACAACGCCGGCGTCTCCCGCACGGAGACCGTGCCCCTCCCGCCGGGCATCCCCACCGTCCACCCGCAGCCGCAGTGGACGTCGACGACCCTGCCGTACGCGGCGCTCACGGCGGCCCGGACCGGCCCGTATCCCGTCCACGACCACACCGCCGTCACCGAGATCCCGGCGGGCGGCACGACCCCCGTCGACCGCCCCGACGGCCCGACCCCCGGCTCCACGGCCCGCGAGGGCGGCGGAGGCGACTACCTCTCCAACGAGATCGCCTACCGCGCGACGCTCCTCCGCGACGCGCTGCGCCTGCGGGTGCCGGGTGGTCATCTGCACACGCCTGTCCTGGAATTCGGCCCGGACAACGCGGATCCGGCGACGGGGCGGGTGAGCGATCCGGTCTTCGTGCGGAACCGGGTGGCGATCGTGGGTCAGGTGCGGGCGCTTGTCGCGGTTGCGGTGGCGCACGCGGCGGGATAGCCGGGGGAAGCCCCCCAGCAACACGCTTCGCGCGGGCCGCGGGCCGCTCCCGCCGCAGGCGGCGAACCGGCCCGCAGCCGGGGGTCCGGGGCACGCGCCCCCACGCGGCGGAGCCGCACATCGGACGCAGCGGGAAGGGGCGTGGCTGGGGAAAAGCCCGCCGCAGGCGGCAACGAAACCCGCACCCGTTCACGGCTTGAGCAAAAGCTTCCCCATAGAGCGCCGCCCCGCGAGATCCCGGTGGGCCCGTGCAGCCTCCTCCAGCGCGTACCGCCCCCCGACGGATACATCGATCGCACCGTCGCTCAGCCACCCGAACAACTCCGAGGAACGAAAGAGAAGTTCGGAAGGATCCGTCGCGTGATCATTGAGCGTGGGGCGCGTGAGGAAAAGAGAGCCGTGCGAGGCCAGCAGGCGCGGGTCGAAGCCGGGTACGGCGCCCGAGGACTCGCCGAAGAGGACGAAGGTGCCCCGCGGCCGCAGGGACGCGAGGCCCGCTTCGAACGTGTCGCGGCCCACGCCGTCGTAGACGACGTCGACACCGCGGCCGCCGGTCATCTCCCGCACCCGCGCGGCGATGTCGGCGCCGCCCGCCGTGACCAGGGTCTGCCACGCCCCCAGCCCCCGGGCGGCCGCGGCCTTCTCGGGGGTGGAGGCGGTGGCGACGACCCGGACGCCCTGCCGGGTGAGCAACTGGGTCAGCAGCCGGCCGACGCCTCCGGCGGCCGCGTGCACCAGCGCCGTGTCGCCTTCGCGCGCGGGGTGGGTGGAGGTGGTGAGGTAGTGGGCGGTCAGGCCCTGGAGCAGCAGCGCCGCCGCGGTCTCGTCCGTGACGTCCACGGGCAGCGGGACGGCGGCCCGCGCGGGCACCACGACCTGTTCGGCGTAGCTGCCGGGGGCCGCGCACCAGGCGATGCGGTCGCCCGGCACGAGGGAGGTCACGCCCTTGCCCACGGCCGTCACCGTGCCCGCGCCCTCCGATCCGGGGGTGAAGGGCGGGGAGGGCTTCGCGCGGCCCTCGCGCTCGTGGATGTCCTTGAAGTTGACGCCGATGGCCGAGGGGCGGGCCACCACCTCGCCGGGCCCGGGGGTGGGGTCGGGCAGGGTGGCGACGCCGAGGACCTCGGGGCCTCCGTACTGGGTGACGACGATTGCGCGCATGGTTCCTTCCCGGGTGGGGCGGGGGCGGGGGTGGTCAGGAGCGTCCGGCCGTGCGGGAGGACAGGGCCGCGGGCACGGCCACGACGGCGAGCAGGAAGCCGGCGGCGACGACGCCGAGGCAGATCCGCAGCCCCGCGGGTCCGGGGGAGCCTTCGAGCAGGACGCCGAAGAGCGCGATCGCCACCGCTCCGCCGACCTGGCGCAGGGCGTTGAGCGCGCCGGAGGCCAGGCCCGAACGGTCGGCGGGCAGCGCGCCGAGCACCACGGCGGGCAGGCTCGGCCCCATCAGCCCCGCGCCGAGCCCGAGCAGGCCGCTGCCGCAGAAGAAGACCCACCAGGCGAGGTGCTCGCCGAGCGGCAGCAGCGCGCAGGCGCCGGCCGCGGCGGCGAGCGCGCCGCCGGTCAGCAGCGGGCGCGGGCCGGTGCGGGTGACCGCGCGGGCCAGGACGAAGGAGGCGAAGGCCCACAGCGTGGCGAAGGGCACGAAGGCGAGACCGGCGCCGAGGGCGTCCAGCCCCCAGGCGTTCTGCAGCCGCAGGGAGAGCGCGAACTGCGCCCCGTAGGCGCCGAACTGGAACAGCGCGCCGATGGCCAGGCCGCAGGCGAACCGTGGCCGTACGAGCAGGTCCAGGGGCAGTACGGGCGCCTTGACGCGGCGCTCGACCGCGATGAACGCCACTGCGGAGCAGCCGGTGATCACGAGCAGGACCCAGGTCACGGCGTTGTCCCAGCCGAGGGCGCCGCCCTCGATGAGCGCGCCGATGCCGCAGCCGACGACCGCGACGACCAGTGTCTGTCCGGCCGGGTCCAGGGCCGCTTCCCGGGTGGCGGAGGCCGGCACCTGAACCCGCGTCAGCCACCAGGCGAGCAGGCCGATGGGCACGTTGATCAGGAAGACCGAGCGCCAGCCGACGGCCGTGGTCAGCACGCCGCCGAGCACGGGGCCGAAGACGAGGGCGAGGGAGCTGACCCCGCCCCAGATGGTGAGGGCCTTGGCCCGCCGGGCGGGGTCCGGGTACATCTTGGCGATCACCGCGAGGGAGGCGGGCAGGAGTCCGCCGGCGGTGACGCCCTGGAGCACCCGGGCGACGACGAGGAAGTCGAGGCCCGGGCTGACCGCGCAGGCCGCGGAGGTCACGACGAAGCCCAGCAAGGAGACCTCGAACACCCGCCGGGCGCCCCAGCGGTCGCTGATCGCGCCCCCGCTGAGCAGGAAGGCGGCCAGGGTGATGGTGTAGCCGTTGAGGATCCACTCCAGCCCGGCCAGGCTTCCGGCGAGGTCCTTGCGGATGGCGGGCAGTGCGACGTTGAGGGCGCTGCTGTCCATCAGGACCATGAAGAAGCCCAGGCAGACGGCGAAGAGGGCGAGCGCGCCGACGCGCGGGGCGGTGGTGTCCGGTGGCGGGTGGCCGGTGGTCATGTCCTGGGGGGACAGCGAACGGCCGGGCATGGCACACCACCGGGCTTCCTGGGACGACTACAGTGTTTGATGGAGGTCGATCACTGTGAATGTAAGACCCGAGTCGAACACCGAGTCAAGTCCCTTGGGCTGTACACCTGATGAGGTCAAGCCACCGGAAGAGGGGCGCGCCGCGTCGCGCCGCGCCCGGAATCTCTCGCATGTCCATCCCGCCGATGTGACCCTCGGCGAGGCGCTCCTGGCCCTGGCCGATCCGGTGCGGCGCACCATCGTGCGCGAGCTGGCGGGGGAGGCCGACTGGTCACGGGCCTGCGGCACGTTCGAGCTGCCCGTCACCAAGGCGACGCGCAGCCATCACTTCGCGGTGCTGCGCGACGCGGGCGTGGTCGAGCAGCGGGACGTGGGCCCGCGCCGCCTGAACAGGCTGCGCAAGCCGGAATTCGACATCGTCTTCCCCGGGCTGCTGGACCTCGTCCTGCGCGAGGGGATCACCGACGAACCGTGAGCCTCGCGTAAGGCGCGGGCGGCCGCCCTACGCGAGACCGCGCGGGGCCCGGAGCCCGCACGCGTCGTGCGGACGCGCCCCGGCGGGCCGCCCGGACCGCAGGACCCCGTGCAGCAGGATCTGCAGGAGGGACTCCAGCTCCGTGTGCAGGCACACCCCCGTGCCCCCGGCCTGGGCCCAGCGGTGGAGCACGCCCAGATAGGCGTCGCGCACGACGTTGCTCACCCGCGGGGGCGAGAGCTCCGGGCCGAGCTCGCCGTGCGCGACCCCGGCCGCGATGATCTCCTCGAAGACCTCGCAGGCGTACGGCTCCTCGAGGAGCGGCCGCCCGGCCTTCGCCCAGGCCATGAGCATGGCGATGGTCGTCTCGCGCTCCTCCTCGTTGATGTCGGCGAGCGCGGTCATGCACCGCCGCAGCCGCGTCTCGGCGCGCTCGTACGCTCCGGGCGGCGTCGCGGCGTCCAGCCGCTCCCGGAGCAGGGCGCGGCGCTGCTGTCCCCACTCGCCGATCAGGTCTTCCTTGCGGTGGAAGTAGTTGAAGAACGTCCCGCGGGCCACGTCGGCGAGTTCGGCTATCTCGTCGATGGACGTGCGGTCGTAGCCCTGCTCCGCGAACAGGGTGAGCGCCGAGGAGTACAGCCGCTGCCGGACCTTCTGCTTGTTGCGCTCCCGACGGCCCGGGGGACGCACGGGTCCGCAGGAGACGTTCTCCATCGTCATTCTCCGTTCGGGAGGGCGGCGTCCGCCCTGGACGGCCCCACGGGCGCGCGGTCGGTGCGGGCCGGGGCCGCGGGCACACCCTAGGGCGCCGGTGACGTGCGGGGACCCCGCGGGGCGGACCGGGATGGGAAAACTTATACCAGAGGTCAACTCTGCGTCACAGGGCCACTTCGGACCGTTGATGTCCGGCCGGGACGGGGTGCGCCCGCGCCGGCTCCGGTTCCTGTGCCGGAAGGCGGTCATGAGGGCGCCGGAGGGCCTTCCTGGCGGCGCCGTGGAATTCGGCCGGAAAACGCCCCTCGGGAGGCTGGGGTGCCTTGCGTTCCCGGGGGTGCCGTGTTCGTGCGACATGGATATCCGCACCGCTCCGGGATTCGGTTGTCTCTTTGAATTGGGCGATCGGCCGGCGCCGGAATGCGGGCATCCGATTCCTTTGTCGAACCGTGTGTCACGGGAAGCGGGATTTTCTGCCGCGAATCAGCCCTGTGGGCTTTTTCCGGAAGGTGGTCAGATGGGGAATGGCCCGAAACGAAAAAGGTTTGGGAGGGGTTTATGTGCGATCGGGGCGGCTGCCCGGAGGCTCGCGGTGCGGCGGCGGTCCGAACGTCGGTGAATTGTTTGCCTGGTCGAATGCAAAGATGAACTCAGAAGCAACTTTAATCATCAACTGCCGCGTCCAGGCGGTCACTTGAGGTCTGCTATGCGTGACTCTGTACGGTGATCGGGGGAAATTTCCATGCATGGTGCACACTTTTTGCGAACCCTTGACAGGGGTGAATGCTGACCCGAGTACAAGATTGTTCTAACGTCGACGGTATTCTGTCGCCGCACAACTGGGGGGTGTGTTCCAGTGGAGGGCATACGTGACGCCGAAACGGCCGGCCGCGAGTCGTGGGCTGAACAGCGACGGCGTGTCGGTCTGCTGACCGACCGGGAGGCCCAGGTGTTCCTGTTGCTGGGTGCCGGTTATTCGAACCGCAGTATTTCCGCGCGGTTACGGGTTACCGAAGGTACGGTCAAGGCGCACGTCGCGCAGATTCTCTGCAAGCTCCGCGTCGAGTCCCGACTGCAGGCCGGTCTGGTCTCGTACGCGCATCAGCTGTTCAACGAAAGACCAATAGCCGCGGGTTGAGGCTGTCGGATAGAAATCTTCTGGGCGGCGGCCGGACGTTCCGCCCCGGCTCCCGCCGCAAGGGCGGGGGCGGGGTGCCAGCCATGCTCAGCGACGTCGATTCCCGCGGTCGCCGCCCCTGTCCGCTCTCCGGAAGGCGCCGGGGAGCCGTTCCAGGAAGTCGAGGAACGACAGGCCCGGATCGATCCAGGAGAACCTGTGTCCGTTACCGATGCCCATCCGCGGCAGGCGGGTCCGGCCGCCGCCGCGGTCCCCGACCCCAGGGAGACCATGCGGGGCCTGCCAGGGCTCCTCCAGCCGCCGCTCACCGTACTCACCGGCAAACCCCTGGCCGGACAGACCCCGTTCGGCTGGTCGCCGACCTTCCACCTCGCCGCCGCGGTCGCCGCGATGGCCGTCGGCGCGGCCGTCGGCGCGACCGGGTGGACGCTGGGGTCCTGGTATCTGTTGCTGCTGCTGCCGGGCTGGGCCGTCACCCTGCACGGCATGCGCAACCTGCGCATGATGGTCTACCACCAGTGCTCGCACAAGAACATGTACCGCAAGCGCGAGCTCGACGCCGTCATCGGCCGGGCGACCTCCAGCCTGCTGGTCATCCAGAACTTCGAGCGCTACAGCCGCGAGCACGTCAGCGACCACCACGCCGCCCACCACATGACCCTGCGCGACCCCACGGTGCAGGCGTTCCTCGTCAGCCTCGGCCTGCACCCGGGCATGACACGACGTCAGATGTGGCGCCGCGTCCTGGGGAAGCTGGTGTCGCCGCGCTTCCATCTCGCCTTCGCCTACTCCCGGACCCGCTCCTTCTGGAACAAGTCCGCCACCAGCGAGAAGGTCACCTCGGTGGTGCTGTACGGCGCCGTGGCCACCGCCACGATCGCCACCGGGACGTGGGACGCCCTGCTCGTCGTCTGGTTCATCCCGCTGATCCCGCTGTTCCAGGTCAGCAACACCCTGCGGCTGTGCGTCAAGCACACCTTCCCGCCGGCCGGCACCGAAGTCCGCCGCGGCCGGGAGTACTTCGCCTCCCTCACCAACGCCATCTTCATCGGCGAACCCGCCCCCGACCCGGCCCTACCCGCGGGGCGGCGCGCCGCGGCCTGGCTCCGCTGGGCCCTGCGCATGGCGTTCGTCCACGCGCCCTCGCGCTATCTGGTCCTCACCGGCGACACCGTCGTCCACGACTACCACCACCGGGCCCCCTCCAGCCGCGACTGGGCCGACTACCTCTTCGCCCGGCAGCAGGACGCCGACGCGGGCCACCCCGGCTGGCCTCCCTACCACGAGGTGTGGGGCCTGGTCCCGGCGATCAGCTACGTCTTCGACTCCCTCGTGGCCGCCGATGCCGAGGAGTACGACGTCACCCGGCTGCGCTCGGTCAGCAAGCGCGAGCTCTTCGCCGCCTTCGACGACTGACCCCGCCCGGCCCGCCACCCCCCACCCGCAGCACGCATCCGAAGGAGCAGCACCCCCATGTCGCACAGCGAACGCCGCCTCGTCATCCTCGGAGTCGCGGCCAGCGACAGCCACGCCGTCGCCAACCACCTCATCGCCCACGCCCTGCGCGGGCTCGGCTTCGAGGTCGAGAACCTCGGGACCTGCACGCCGGTCGAGGAGTTCGCCGAGGCGTGCGAGCGGCACCCCGAGGCCGAGGCCGTCATCATCGGCAGCCTCAACGGCCATGTCCACGAGGACCTCCGCGACCTGCCCGCCGCGCGTGAGGCGGGCCGCATCACCTGCCCCGTCATCGTCGGAGGCAACCTCTCCGTCGGCAGCAGGAAGGACCCCAAGGACCTGGAGCGCCTGTACGCCCTGGGCGTGGACCGCATCCTCCGCGACCCGGAGCAACTCCTGTCCGCCCTCGACGAGCTGCGCGCGAGCCGGACGGCTGAGCGGCAGCGCCTGCTCGTGGCCTCATGACCAAGGTCAGCTATCTTCCGGGCCACCCCGCGGGCCCCGGCGCGGAGGTCCTGCCGCCCCTCGCGGAATCCGTCGACTACATCACCTCCCTCGGCAAGCCCACCGCCGCCCGCGTCCTCATGGACGCCCGTGAGGCGGGCCGGGTCGCCATCCAGCCGCGCTGCGGCGTCGGCGGCCACGAGGAGATGAAGGCCCTCCTGCGGGAACTGGAGGACCAGGCGGCGCCTGACATCCTCACCCTCACCATCGACTCGCACACCCGCCTCAAGCGCTTCGAGCAGGCCCTGCGCTCCCTCAACCGGGCGCCCGCCGACCTCAACGGCTACCCCCTGGTCAGCCACGGCTATCAGCGCGGCAGGGACATGAACGAGTCCGTCGCGGCCCCGCTGGAGATCCGGCACGGCTCGCCCGACGCCCGCATCCTCTTCGACGTCGCCGTCGCCTCCGGCATCACCTCCTTCGAGGGCGGCGGCATCTCCTACAACCTGCCGTACTCCAAGGCCGTCCCGCTCGCGGAGTCCCTCGCCGCGTGGCAGGCCGTCGACGAGGTGTGCGGCGAGGCCGCGGACCTCGGCCTGGTCATGGACCGCGAACTCTTCGGCACGCTGACCGCCGTGCTCGTCCCGCCCTCCATCAGCCTCGCGATCAGCGTCGTCGAAGCGGTCCTCGCCGCCCGCGCGGGAGTGCGCTGCATCTCCGTCTCGTACCCCCAGAGCGGGCACCTCGTCCAGGACGTCGCCGCCCTGCGGGCGATCCCCGCGCTCGCCCGCACCTATCTGCCCCCCGGGGTGGAAGTGCACGCCGTACTCCACGAGTTCATGGGGGTCTTCCCCAAGAAGCGCGGCAACGCGGAGGACCTGATCTTCTACGGCGCGCTCGTCGCCCGGCTGGGCGGCGCGTCCAAGCTCATCACCAAGACCTACCAGGAGGCGTTCGGCATCCCCGACACCCGCGCGAACGTCGAGGGGCTGCGGCTGGCCGACCGCGCCAACTCGCCGCTGCTGGGCTTCGTCACCGTCGACGAGGAACGCGTCGCCGACGAGCTCGCCTGGATACTCGCCGAGGTCGCCGACATCGTCGAACCCGTACTCGCCGCCCCCCACACGATCACCGCGGTCGTCGACGCCTTCGCGGCCGGCCGCCTCGACATCCCCTTCAGCGCCAGCCGCTACGCCAAGTCGGAGATCATTCCCAAGCGCGACGCCGAGGGAGCCATCCGCTATCTGTCCACGGGCTCCCTCCCGTTCGGCGACCGCACCCGGCGGCACAACAGCGAGCTCCTCAAGGGCGCCGACAGCGCGGACCCCGTCATCGGCTCCCTGCTGACCGGCCTCACCGACGACATCAACTACTTCCCCGCCCTCTTCCGGGAAGCGAAGGGCGAGGAAGCCGAGTGACCGCTCCCGCCCTCGCCCTTCCCGGCGACGGCGCCTGGACCCCCACCGGCCGGACCCCGCCGGCCTTCACCTTTCGCTTCAGCTAGGAGAGCTCGTATGTCAACGGAAGCAGAACCCCTGCGCATCTGCGTCGTCGGGGCCGGGCCGAGGGGGACCGTGGTGCTGGAGCGGATCTGCGCCAACGCCCCCGGACTCGCGGGCGGTACGCCGGTCGAGGTGCACGTCGTGGATCCGCACCCGGCCGGCGGCGGCCGGGTGTGGCGGGCCGGGCAGTCGCGCCGGCTGCTGATGAACACCGTCTCCGGGGACGTGACCGTGTTCCCCGACGCCAGCGTCACCTGCGAGGGCCCGCTGACGTCCGGGCCCACGCAGTACCAGTGGGCCCGCATGGTCGCCGAGGGCGAGGTGACCGGAGTGACCGAGGAGACGAAGGCCGAGGCCGCGGTGATGGAACCGTGGTCGTACGCCTCCCGGGCCTTCCAAGGGGAGTACCTCGGCTGGGCGTTCGCCCGCATCGTGCGCGACGCGCCCGCCGGGGTCCGTGTCCAGGTGCACCGGACCCGGGCCACGTCGGTCACCGAGACCCCGGACGGCACACAGCGGGTGTACCTGGACGGCCGCGACCTTCCCCTGGAGGCCGACGCCGTGGTCCTCGCGCAGGGCCACTACGACGTCGCGCCGACGGTGAGGCAGGCCGCGCTCACCGCGTTCGCAGCCCGGCACGGCCTGCACTACGTGCCGCCGAGCAGCCCGGCGGAGGCCGACCTGGCACCGGTCGGCGCCGGCCGGCCCGTGGTCCTGCGCGGCCTCGGGCTGAACTTCTACGACTACATGGCCCTGCTCACCGAGGGCAGGGGCGGCCGCTTCGTCCCGCGCGCCGACGGCGGGCTGACGTATGTGCCGAGCGGTGAGGAGCCGGTCATCCACGCCGGATCCGGGCGCGGCGTGCCCTACCGCGCGCGGGCGGAGGTCCGCCAGGAGATCGTGCCCCGCTACCAGGCGACCTTCCTGTCGGCCGAGGAGATCGCCCGGCTCAGGGGCGGGGCGGGCACCGGCCGCACCGACTTCATGCGCGACCTGTTCCCCCTGGTGTCGAAGGAGGTCGCCTGGAACTACTACGGCGCGCTCCTCCGGGCGAGCGACCCGGCCGGCCACGCCCGGCTGCTCGCCGAATACCCGCGCCACGCCTGGGGATCCCCGGAGATGGAGGCGCTCCTGAGCGAGCTGGTGCCCGATCCGGAGCTGCGCTGGAACTGGACGACCCTCGACCGGCCCGCGGACCGGCGGGAGTTCGCCGACGCGGCCGACTACCGCGAGTGGATACTCGGCGTCCTCGACGAGGACCTGCGGCACTCGGACCTGGGCCCCTCCACGAGCGCCGTCAAGGCGGCCGCCGCGGTCATGCGCGACCTGCGCGACGAGGTGCGGCAGGTGATCTCCCACCGGGGCCTGAGCGGAGCCTCCTACCGCGACCACATCGACCGCTGGTTCAGCGGGCTGAACAACTACGCCGCCAGCGGGCCGCCCGCCACACGCGTCCGGCAGCTGCGCGCCCTGGTCGAGGCGGGGGTCGTCCGACTGCTGGGCCCGGACATGCGGGTGACGACGGACGAGGAGTCGGGTGCCTTCGTCGTCGACTCGCCCCAGGTGCCGGACGCCTCGGTGCGGGTGACCGCGCTCGTGGAGGCCCATCTGCCCGTCACCGACGTGCGCCGGGCCACCGACCCGCTGCTGTCGTCGCTGCTCGCCTCGGGAGGGTGCCGGGCCCACTTCATCCCCGACGCGACCGGGCCCGGATACGAGACGGGCGGGCTGGACGTCACCGACGTGACCTTCCAGGTCGTCGACCGCCAGGGCACACCGCACCCGGCCCGCTTCTCCTACGGGCCCCCGGTGGAGTCGGTGCAGTGGGTCACCGCGATCGGCGCCCGTCCGCACGTCAACTCCCGCACGCTGCTCCAGGGCGACTCCATCGCCCGGTCCTGCCTCAAGCAGGGCATGAGCCGCCGCGGCACGGCCCCGGCCGGGCGGGACGCGGAGCTGACGGCGCCCGCGCGCTGACGGCACGGAGCCGGTGCGGGGCGGGGCCCGGGAGTCTTCCCGGGCCCCGCCCCGCACCATTCACCCGTCGCCTCACTCTTCGTCCGGCGCGCTCCCGTGGACCTCGTGGACCGCCCTCATCAGCGCGATGCCCGCCGGGCCGCCGGCGTAGGCGGCGCAGTGGACGGCGACTTCGGCCATGTCCTCGACGGAACACCCGTTGCGCCGCGCCGCGCCGACATAGAGACGCAGCTCCTCGGGCCGGTTCAGGACGGTCAGCAGCGCGAGGTTGAGGAGACTGCGCGTCCGCCGGTCCAGACCCTCGCGCGCCCAGACCGATCCCCAGTTGTACGTGGTGATCATGTCGTAGAGCGGCTTCGCCGGCGGCCAGTCGCTCAGCCCGGAGCCGACGTGCTCCTCGCCGAGCACTTCTCTGCGGATGCGGCTGCCTGTCGCGTACGGCTCGGGTGTCGATGCGGAGGTGGCAGGCATACGGATCCCCTTGTCCTATGGGTGGTCACCCACGTTTCTACCCGCGGAGCAGGGGCGAGGGGTATCCGACTTTGGTGCAAGAGGCGGCGGGTGAACGGTCGGCGGCGCGGTACGCGCGGCGGTATTCGGTGGGCGGGATGCCGACGCTGCGGGCGAAGTGGAGACGGAGGTTGCCGGCGCCGCCCAGCCCGCACTGTTCGGCGATCCGGTCCATCGGCTGGTCGGTGGTCTCCAGCAACTCCTTGGCACGGGCGATCCGCTGGGCCTGGAGCCACTGGAGCGGCGTGGTGCCGGTGGCCTGCCGGAAGCGCCGCGCCAGCGTCCGTACGCTCGTGCCGGCCTGCCGGGCCAGCCGGGGCGCGGTGAGGGGCTCGTGGAGGCGCTCGGCGGCCCAGTGCAGCAGCGGGGCGAGCCCGCTGTCGGTCTCCGTGGGCGGCACCGGCGTCTCGATGTACTGGGCCTGCCCGCCCGGCCGGTGGGCGGGGACGACCAGGTGCCGGGCGACGGAACCGGCCACCCGGGCGCCCAGGTCCTTGCGCAGCACGTGCAGGCACAGGTCGATGCCCGCGGTGCCCCCGGCGCTGGTGAGGATGTCCCCGTCGTCGATGTAGAGGACGGTGGGGTCGACCTCGACGCGCGGATAGCGCGCGGCCAGCAGCGGCGCGTGGTCCCAGTGCGTGGCGGCCCGCCGCCCGTCGAGCAGCCCGGCCGCCGCCAGCACGAAGGCCCCCGAGCACAGGGAGACGAGCCGCGCGCCGCGCTCATGGGCCTCCCGGACCGCGTCCAGGAGCCGCGCGGGCGGCTCGCCGCGGACGTCCGCGCTGGCGGGCACGATGACGGTGTCCGCCTCGACGATCTCCCGGTAGCCGTACGGGGTGTGCGTGGTGAACCACTGCCGCGCGGGGGCGGTTCCGGTCTCCGTGGGGTTGCAGAGCCGGAAGTCGTACCAAGGGGTGTGGAGATCCGGGCGCGGGGTGCCGAACACATGGCAGGGCACGGCGAGTTCGAGGATCGGCATGCCGTCGGTCACCGCCACGGCCACGCGACCGGGGCCGCCGGGCTGCTGAGTCATGGCAGCAATCTAGCGACTCATGGCAGATCTGCCACTCGAAGAGGGGGCCGCGGGCGCCGACAGTGGGAAGCGCCTCGATTCGGACCCCCGGAGAGACGATGGATACGTCCTTGACCTCGACCCCTCAGACGACGGAGGCGGACGCGGCCGCCCCCGCCCCCGCGGACCCCCGGCGCTGGCTGGTGCTGACTGTCGCGTCGGCCGCCCAGTTCCTCGCGATCCTCGACCTGTTCGCCGTCACCGTGGCCTTCCCCGCCCTGGAGAAGTCCTTTCCCGCGGCCTCGCTCGCCTCCATGTCCTGGGTGCTCAACGGCTACACGATCGTTCTCGCCGCCCTCCTCGTCCCCGCCGGGCGGCTCGCGGACGAGACGAGCCGGAAGGCCAGCTTCCTTGCCGGCATGGTCCTCTTCGGGCTGTCCTCGGTCGGCTGTGCCGTCGCTCCCGGCCTGACCGTGCTGATCATCGCCCGCGTGGTGCAGGCGATCGCCGCCGCCGTCCTCGTGCCCACCTCCCTGGGGCTGGCCCTGCCGGCCTTCCCCGAGCACGAGCGCTCCACGGCCATCGGCATCTGGACGGCGGTCGCGGCCGTCGCCGCGGGGAGCGGACCGGTGCTGGGCGGCCTGCTGGTGGAGATCGACTGGCGGTGGATCTTCATCATCAACGTCCCTGTCTGCGCCGTCGCCGTGCTCGCCGGGGCGCGTCTGCTGCCCCGGGTGCCCCGCAAGGCGGCGCAGGGCCTCGACCTCCTCGGATCGGCGCTCATCCTCCTCGCGTCCGGCGCGCTGACGATGGCCTTCGTCGAGGCGCCCGACTGGGGCTGGACCGCGCCCGGCACGCTGGGCTGCTTCGCGGCCGCCGTGCTGCTGCCGCTCGTCTGCCTGCGCCACATCCGCCACACCGCGGACCCGGTCATCAGCCCCACGCTGTTCGCGAGCCGGCTCTTCCGGGTCGGCGCCACCGGCATCTTCGTCTACTACCTGGCGTTCGCCGCCATGCTCTTCGAGGCCGCCCTCTTCCTGACCGGGCAGTGGCATTACTCCGTCCTGCGGGCGGGCCTGGGCATCGCGCCCACCCCGGTCACCGTGATGGTCCTCTCCGCCCTCTCGGGAAAGATCATCCGCCGCGTCGGCGCCCGGACCTCGGCGGTGGCCGGAGGCGTGGCCTTCGCCGCGGGCTGCGCGTGGTGGCTGACCGCGGCCGGCCCCGCGCCGCACTACGCGGCGGCCTACCTCCCGGGAGCGATCCTCGTCGGCGCGGGCAACGCCCTCATCCAGCCCGCCCTCTTCGGCGCGGCGAGCGTCCTCCCGGCCGAGCAGCTCTCGGTGGGCTCGGGCACGCTGATGATGTCCCGCCAGATCGGCTCGGCACTCGGTGTCGCTCTGCTCACGGCTCTGCTGGGCAGTTCGGGGCATCCGGCGATGTCCGCGTTCCGGCACGGGTGGGTGTTCATGATTGTCTGCGCGCTGTTGGCGGCGGGGGTGGCGCTTCGGTATCGGGTGCGGGTTTGAGTATGCCTGGGGTTCGCCGTTGTCCGGTGCGGGATGTTTGTGGCTGGGGTTCAAGTGGCCTCAAGCGCCGGCCGGGCTGGTTTGTGGTGGGTGCCGGGGGTGGGTCTTCCAGGCTGGGGACCTGGAACGCGGTGCGGTTGCCGTTTTTCGTGTTGCGTGCCGTGATGTCGCACCGCGTTCCAGAACCCCACCCTCCAGCCCCACCCCCTCCCACCGGAGGGCAAGTGCGG
Source organism: Streptomyces sp. NPDC020379 (assembly GCF_044387105.1). Taxonomy (NCBI): domain Bacteria; kingdom Bacillati; phylum Actinomycetota; class Actinomycetes; order Kitasatosporales; family Streptomycetaceae; genus Streptomyces; species Streptomyces sp. NPDC020379. Next base: position 10,094 of record NZ_JBIRVR010000017.1, on the reverse strand, counting down.
GCACGTCCGGCTTCGGGGTACGCAACCAGCCCGTTGGGGGCACCTCCCAGCGTTAGCTGGGGGAGATTGAGGACAACGCGCGAAGCGAGTTGCTTGGGGGTCCGGGGTCTCCCCGGCTTCGGGAAGGGGCGGGTAGGGGAAAAAGCGCCGCAGGCCGACGGACCCGCACGCACCCCCGCCTCACCCCGAAGACTTACCCGTGGCCCGCACCCCGAAGTGCACATACCGGCTGCCGTCCCCCAACACGTAGAAGACCACCGGAATCCACCCGTCCAGAGAATTCCGCCGCCCCGCGAAAACCGTCTTCGACGGCGCGTCCGAGACCGCGGTCAGGTTCCAGACCAGAGGCTCGAACGTCCCCGCCAGCCCGTCCGCCCCCTCGTACGTCAGCTGGAGGACGCCCTCCGCCGAGTCCCGGTCGGTGATGGTCATGAGGAAGCCCTCGCGCTTGTACGTGCCGGTGAACGGGGCCGTGTCCACCACCGGCGGCCGCGCGGGCGGGCCGAACGCCGGCATGGTGACCCCGGCGAACTCGGCGGTCAGCTCGCGGCAGAGCGTCTCGAAGACCTTGGGCGCGGCGCCGCCGCCGTTGGTGAGGAGGGCGATGGCGAAGCCCTTCTCGGGGATGGCCCGCAGATAGGCGAGCTGCCCGAACGTACTGCCGTCGTGGCCGAAGCCGCGCGCGCCGTCCCACTCGAAGAGGCCCCAGCCCAGCCCCCAGTGGGAGCCGAGGAACCACTGGTCGGGCATCTCGACCTCGCGGTGGAGCATCGCCGCCACGGCGGCGGGGGAGAGCACCCGCGTGCCGTCCGGCGCCGTGCCGCCGTCGATGAACAGCCGGGCGAACCGCACCACGTCGGCGGCCGTGGCGCTGATCCCGCCGTAGGGGCCGGCGGAGCGCGGCAGCATGTCCCACCGCGGGGTGGGGACGGGGTCCTCGCCCGGGTCGCCCACGTGCCCCATCGCCGCCCGGAAGCGCAGCACTTCCTCGGGCAGGGTCATCGTGCGGCCGAGGCCGAGCGGGGTGAGGAGCAGCTCCTTGAGTGCCTCGTCCCAGGTCTTGCCGGTGACGACCTCGATGATCCGGCCGAGGATGTTGTAGGCGGTGCCGGAGTACGACATGGTGGCGCCGGGCGGGTTGGTCATGCCGATACCCCGCGCGGCCTCGACGTAGCGGGCCAGGCAGTCGTCGTCGCGGCCGGTGTCCTCGGCGAAGTCGCCCTCGATGCCGCTGGTGTGGTTGAGCAGCTGGCGCGGCGTGATCGTACGGGACGCCTCCGCGTCGGCGACGGCGAAGTCCGGCAGGACGTCCACGACGGGTGCGTCCAGGTCGAGCCTTCCGGCGTCGGCGAGCAGCACGGCGAGCGCGGCTGTGTAGCCCTTGCTGATCGAGCCGATCTGGAAAACCGAGTCCGTGGTCGCCTCGACACCGGTCCCGGTGTGCAGGATGCCGCTCGCCAGCTCGTGGATCTCCCCGTCGGCGAGCACGGCCAGCGCGGCGCCCGGGATGCGGTGGGCGGCCAGCAGCCGGTCGAGCCGGGCCTGCCAGTGGGCGGCGTCGAAGCCGCTCGGGGCCACCACGCCCAGCGCGCGGTTCACGACCCGGTCCACCTCGCGGTTCGTCCGCTCCATGAGCTTGGCGACCTCGTCGTCGACGAGCCTCGACACCTCCCGGTAGACGTTCTTCACCTCCTCGTCCACGACCCTCGACACTTCCTGGTACACGTTCTCCGCCATGACGTATTCCCCCTGGGATGTGTGCGGTGATGAAGCGGGGCGGGTCAGGCCGTCTGCCGCGCGGCGGGCGCGCTCGCCCCCGTGAAGCCGAAGACGCGCCGGGCCAGGGTGTGGACCAGGAGGCCGAGGACGAAGCCGTACGCCGTCACCATGCCGTGCCCGTTGGACTGCGCGAACCACATGGCCAGGCCGAGCACGGGCGCGGCGATCGCGAGGAGCGCGTCCTTGCGGTCGCGGCCGCGCAGCAGGAGGCCCGCGGCCAGGGTGGCGGCGAGGAAGTATGTCGCGCCCGAACTCCCGGCGAAGTTGCGGGGGTCCGTGCTGCCGCCGGTCTGGCCGAAGAGCGCGTCGATGTGCTCCGGCAGGAGGATGCCCGCGGTGAACAGCAGCACCATCAGGGGCGCGCCCCAGAACCACTCCGCCAGCGCGGCGATGACGGCGAGGGTGGCGATGTTCCACGCCCCGCCGAGGAACCCGCCGTTCTGCATGAAGACCGAGGTGACGACGCGCCACCAGCCCGACTTGTCCGGGTCGCTGTCGAAGGTGTCCATGGCCCCCGACCAGCACAGCTGGGTGACGACCCCGGCGAGCGCGATCCCGGTCAGCCCGGCCGCGGCCCAGGGGGTCCGGCGCCGGCGCAGGGTGTCCTCGCCGATGAGGGCCAGACCCCCCTTGAACATCAGAACCATCAGTGCCGCCGTGGTCACGTTGAACAGCAGTGCGCCCATCGCCACCAGCCCCCTTCGAACGCCGTGTTGTTTGTGCTGGACACGACAGTAGCCCGGGTGGCGGGCAGTTTCAAACACTGTTTGAAAATTATGGTTAGGCTGAGCCCATGAAGCTGACCGCAGACCGGATCATCGACGCGGGCATGGCCGTGTTCGCCGAGTCCGGCTACCACGGGTTGTCCATGCGTCAGGTGGCGGAGCGCCTGGGCGCGCACGCCGGGAGCCTCTACTACCACGTGCCCAGCAAGAGCGCGCTGCTCCGGCTGATGGCGGACCGGGTGGCCCGCCAGGCGTACGACGCGGGCACCGCGGCCCTCGCCGCCCTGCCCGAACAGGCCGGCTGGCAGGCCCGGATCGAGGCCCAGGCGACGACCCTCCGGCAGAGCCTCCGCCGGCACACAGGCGGCGCGATCATGTTCGCCGACAGCCCGAAGGTGCTCAGCGCCGGAGCGCTCTCACTGATGGAACGCCTGCTGCGCACCCTGACCGACGCGGGCGTCCCCGGCGAACACCTCATCGTCGCGGCCGACAGCCTGCTCAGCCACACCACCGGCTACGTACTCCAGGAACAGAGCGAGTCCCCCGCCACCACCGTCACCGCGGAGGACGTGGCCACCCTCCAGGAACGCTTTCCCCTGACCGTGGCTGCGGCGGCCGCCTACGACCAGGACGAGAAATTCACCCGCAGTGTGCGCATGCTGTGCGCGGGGATCGCGACTCTGATCGACCAGCCCCGCGTCAGCGGGACGAGTACCGCCCCAAGCGCCTGAACGTCAGTGCCGCCGGCACCGCCACCGCGACCGGCAGCCGCACCAGCGTCTCCCACGGGATCAGTTCGGCCGCGGCCGGCGCGCACAGGAAAGGGGTCGTGAGGAGGACGGGGAGCGTCGAGGCGAGGGCCGTACGGGAGTTGGGGGTCCATAGGCAAGGGCTCCTTCAGGTGCGGGCGCGGCGGGCCGCGTCGAGGTAGGCGGTGAGGTCGTGCCGGCCGTCGGCGGGGGCGGGCTCACCCGACATCGCGGCCGGGTCGGCGCGCCACGCGCCCCGTACACCGGCGGAGATCCCCGCGTCGCCGCCCGTGAACAGCGCGCTCAGCTCGTCCACGCGGTCCACGACCCGCCGGACCTTCTTGTCGGTGGGCGGGACCCCGGACGTGCGGAGCCGTTCGGCCCTGCGGTAGAGCTCGGGCCACTCGACTTCCAGCAGATAGTGCCGGGCGGGCCCCACGGCGGCGGCGCGGGCGCCCAGTTCGCGGATCTGGTCGTCGTCCAGGTGCTCGCGCAGGGCGCGCCGGCCCTCGGGGCCCGTGCCGCCCGTCGCCCGCAGCGCGTCGAGCAGGAGCTCCCCGCCCGCGGCCGGCCGGTCCGCGGCGAGCGCGTCGCCGAGCCGTACGAGCCGCTGCCGCAGGGTGTCGAGCGCGGCGATGGACGCCTCCACCTCCGCCAAGTGGTCGCGGACCAGCCGCTCCGGGTCCACGCCGGTGTCGAGGCAGACGGCGATGCTCTCCAGGCTCAGCCCGAGCCCGCGCAGGGCCAGCACCTGGTACAGCCGCGCGAGATCGCCCTCGGTGTACTCCCGGTGCCCGCCCGCCGTGCGGCGCGAGGGGCTGAGCAGGCCGATGGTGTCCCAGTGGTGCGATGTCCGCACGGTGAGCCCGCATGCCCCGGCGAGGGGCCCGACCCTCCAGGTGGAGGGGGTCATGCCTCCACCATGCATCCTCACGCGACGTGAGGTTCAAGCGCACTGGAGTCCCGCTTCCTCCTGGGCGACCCTGGAGTCCCGGGCAACACCCCGCCACGCGCCGCAGGAGGACCCGTGTCCGACGAACGTGACCGTGAGCTCGCCGTGGACGCCGCGCTCCGCGCGCTCGGCCTCGACGACAAGGCCCGGCTGCTCGCCGGGGACGGGATGTGGACGCTCCCCGCGCTGCCGGGCATCGGCCTGCGCGCCCTCGTGATGTCGGACGGGCCGGCCGGGGTGCGCGGCGTGCGGTGGACCGCCGCGGACCCCTCGCTCGCGCTGCCCAGCCCCACCGCGCTCGCCGCCACCTGGGACCCCGGGCTCGCCCGCCGCGCGGGACGCGTGCTCGCGCAGGAGGCGCGGCGCAAGGGCGTGCACCTGCTCCTCGCGCCCACCGTCAACCTGCACCGGTCACCGCTCGGCGGGCGGCACTTCGAGGCGTACAGCGAGGACCCGTACCTCACGGCGGCGATCGGCACCGGCTACGTCCTGGGCGTGCAGGACGGCGGCGTCGGCGCGACGCTGAAGCACTTCGTCGCCAACGACGCCGAGACCGAGCGCTTCACCGTCGACAACCGCGTCCCCGAACGCGCCCTGCGCGAGCTCTATCTGGCCCCCTTCGAGGCCATCGTCCAAAGCGCCCGGCCCTGGGCCGTCATGGCCGCGTACAACCAGGTCAACGGCGTCACCATGACCGAGAACCACCACCTCCAGAACGAAGTGCTGCGCGCCGAATGGGGCTTCGACGGCTGTACGGTCTCCGACTGGCTCGCCGCCCGCGACACCGTCGGGGCGATCCGCGGCGGCCTGGACATCGCCATGCCCGGCCCGCGCACGGTCTACGGCCCGGCGCTGGCGGCGGCCGTGCGCGCGGGCGAGGTGCCGGAGGCGCTCGTGGACGCCGCCGCGCGCCGGGTGTTGCTGCTCGCGGCGCGCGCCGGGGTGCTCGACGGCGCGCCGGCCGCCGTCACCCGGCCGCCCGCGCCCGTCGACGGCGAGGCCCTCGCCCGGGAGATCGCGTGCCGCTCCTTCGTCCTCCTACGCAACGAGGCCGTACCAGCCGGTGAGCGCGCCCTCCCCATCGACCCCGCCCGCACCCGCCGCCTCGCCCTCCTCGGCGGCGCCGCCCGGGACGCCCGGATCCTCGGCGGCGGTTCGGCACAGGTCTTCCCTGCCCACGTCGTCTCACCTCTCGACGGGCTGCGGGCCGCGCTCCCCGACGGCGTCCTCGCCTACGCCGTGGGCGCCGGCCCCGGCACCGAACTCGCCGTCGCGGGGGAGGGATTCCGCCTCGTCGCCATCTGCCGGGACGCCGCCGGCCGGATCCTCGGGCGCGAGGAGATGACGGACGGCGCCGTGCAGTGGGTCGGCGGCCTGCCGGACGGCGTCACGTACGCGTCCCTGCACACCGTCGAGGCCACCGGCACCTTCACCCCGCGCGCGAGCGGCCCGCACGCCTTCGGCACCAGGGGGACCGGCGGCTTCCGCCTCACCGTGGCCGGACAGCTCCTCTGCGACGACACCGAGCCCGACGACACCGAGCGCGTTGGTACCGGCGCCGAGGCGGCCGGCCCGGGCGCCGATCCCTTCGAGGCGTTCCTGGGCGCGCCCGTCACCCGGGGCGAGGTGTCCCTGGAAGAAGGGAAGCCGGTCGGCGCCAGCCTCGTCCACACCGTGACAAAACCCGCGAACACCCCCATAGAGGCTGTGGCGTTCTCCCTCCTGCACCGCGAACCCCAGCGCGATCCGGACGCGTTGCTGGCGGAGGCCGTGGCCGTCGCGGCGGGCGCCGACGCCGCCGTCGTGGTCGTCGCGACGACCGAGCGCGTCGAGAGCGAGGGCTTCGACCGCACCACCCTCGCCCTGCCCGGCCACCAGGACGCACTCGTCGCCAGGGTCGCCGCCGTCAACCCCCGTACCGTCGTCGTGGTGAATTCCGGCGCCCCGGTCGAATTGCCCTGGCGGGAGGACGTCGCCGCCGTGCTGCTCGGCTGGTTCCCCGGCCAGGAGGCGGGCGCGGCCCTCGCGGACGTGCTTCTGGGCGCCGCCGAGCCGGGTGGCAGGCTCCCCACCACCTGGCCGGCCCGCCTCGCGGACGCCCCGGTGACGGAGGTTGACCCACGCGAGGGTGAACTTGCTTATGGGGAAGGTGTGTTCATCGGATACCGTGCCTGGGAGAAGGCGCGGGTGGTCCCGGCTTATGCCTTTGGCCATGGCTTGGGCTACACCGACTGGTCGTACGAGGCGCTGGACATCCGGAGCGAGGGTACGGATGCCCCGGTGGCCACGGTCCGCGTGCGCAACACCGGCACGCGGTTCGGCCGGGAGGTGGTCCAGATCTATCTCGCCGCTCCTCGGGGCGGCGCAGTGGAGCGCCCGGCCCGTCGGCTGGCCGGTTTCGCCTCGCTGGAGGCGGAGCCGGGGCGGACGGCGGAGGCGGCCATCGCCCTGGACCCCCGCGCCTTCGACGTGTGGGACGAGACCGCAGCCGCCTGGCGGCGCCTCCCCGGCACGTACACCGCCGAGGCCGGCCGTGGCATCGCCGACCGCAGACTGACCGCCACCGTCCGGGTCCGACCGGCTCCGTTCCCCTCTCGGGCGCGGGTCACGCCGGGGGCCGGGGCGAGGTGATCGTGCGGTACGCCATGTCCGCCAGCCGCTGCTGGCCGTCCTTGCTCGGGTGGAACCAGTCCCACTTGCTCAGCGCCTCGCCCGTGAAGCCGTAGTCGTGCACGGAACCGTCGTAGCGGCAGAGCTCGTCCCGGCGGCAGACGTCCGCGAGGACCGCGTTGTACTCCCCGACCCGCTTGTCGACCTGCTCGCGGCGGCCGGCCGAGGCCGCGTCCACCTTGCCCGCGTCGCGCAGCATCGAGGGGCAGATGCCCAGGTTCCACACCGTCTTCGCGAAGTCGTTGCCCCGCCCCTGGGACCACAGCCGCTTCAGGTCCGGGATGGCGGCGACATACAGCTGGGACGTGGGCAGGGCGGTGCGCAGCTCCTTGACCGACCGCTCGAAGTCCGCACGGAAGGTGTCCACCGGCGTCATCGCGCCGACGTCGGCGCGGCACGCGTCGTTGGCGCCGAGCAGCACCGTGACCAGCTGCGGCTTGTTCGCCACGGCGGCCTTCATCTGGGCGGGGAGGTCGGACATCCGGGCGCCGGTCTTCGCGAGGTTCCAGCTGCTGGTCCGCGGGGAGGCCAGCAGCCGGCTGGCGAGGCTGTCGACCTGGGTGCCGGTGGCCCAGGAGACCTCGGGGCAGTCGGCGAGGAGGGAACAGGCGTCGAAGCCGCGGCTGATGGAGTCGCCGAGCGAGGCGAGCGAGGCGGGCCGGGTCTGCCACGTCGGGCCGGCGCTCGCGCTCGGCCGCGCGCCGGGCTCCGCGCCGCCCTTGCCGTCGTCACAGCCGGTGACGAGCAGGGCCGCCGCGGCCACGGCGGCGGCGGCCCGTACGGCCCCGCGCGCCTTCCGTCCCGCGCTGTCGCGCATGGCTTCGTCCCCTCCGGCCGGGTGATATCGGTTCGGGTCCGACGGTACGTCACCGGAGGGGTGCCACCGCACGGTAGCTTTTCCCGGGGGGAGGCCGGGCGAGGCCCGGCAGGCTTCGCGCTCAGGTATCGCCGCTAGGGCAACACATCACATCCTGTCCCTTTTCAGGAGAATTGCTCCCGATGGTGTTTACTGTTGGTAACCTCGCGAGCTGGTGCGGGAGTGACCCTTGGGGCAGAATGTCTGCTGCTGTCCCAGGCGGGACCGGTACGGGTGCGAGGCCGCTGGGGAAGGCGAACCTCGAACCGCACTGGAGGTCCCGGTGACGACACGTGGAGTTCTCTACGTGCACTCCGCGCCGCGCGCGCTGTGCCCGCACGTCGAATGGGCCGTCGCGGGCGTGCTCGGTGTCCGTGTCACGCTCGACTGGATCAGACAACCCGCCTCACCCGGCACCTGGCGTGCGGAATTCTCCTGGCAGGGGCAGGTCGGCACCGCCTCCAAGCTCGCCTCCGCGCTGCGCGGCTGGCACCTGCTGCGCTTCGAGGTGACCGCCGAGCCGTGCGCGACCGCCGAGGGCGAGCGCTACAGCTCCACGCCCGAACTGGGCATCTTCCACGCGGTCACCGGCATCCACGGTGACATCCTCATCCCCGAGGACCGGCTGCGGGCCGCGCTCGCGCGCGCCGCCCGGGACGAGAGCAACCTCGCCGCCGAGGTCGCCAAGCTCCTGGGCAAGCCGTGGGACGACGAACTGGAGCCGTTCCGCTACGCCGGCGAGGGCGCGCCGGTCAGATGGCTGCACCAAGTGGTCTGACCGGGGCGCGCACACAGACGGCGCGCTCTTGCCCTGGAGCCCGCTCCAGGGGCTAGCGTCACCGCATGCCTGAAACGACCTCAGTCACCCTTCTCGGCACGGGGATCATGGGCGCGGCCATGGCCCGCAACCTCGCCCGCGCCGGTCTCGACGTCCGCGCCTGGAACCGCAGCAGGGCGAAGGCCGAACCGCTCGCCGCCGAGGGAGTGCGCGTCGCGGACAGCCCCGCCGACGCCGTGCGGGGCGCCGACGTCGTCCTGACCATGCTCTACGACGGGCCCGCCGCCCTGGAGGTGATGCGGGCCGCGGCGCCCGGGCTGGCGCCGGGCACCGTGTGGGCCCAGTCCACCACCGCGGGGCTCGACGGCTTCGAGGCCCTCACCGGCTTCGCGGCGGAGCACGGCCTGCTCTTCGTCGACGCCCCCGTCCTGGGCACCAGGGCGCCCGCCGAGGCCGGGCGGCTGACGGTCCTGGCCGCCGGGCCCGCGGAGGCCCGTACGGCCCTCGCGCCCGTCTTCGACGCCATCGGCAGCCGTACGGTCTGGGCGGGCGACGACGCCCCGGCCGACGCGGCCACCCGGCTCAAGCTCGTCATCAACAGCTGGGTGCTCGCCGTGACCCACGGCACCGCGGAGGCGCTCGCCCTGGCCGAGGGGCTCGGCGTGGACCCGGCCGGTTTCCTGGACGCCGTCGAGGGCGGCCCGCTCGACATGGGCTATCTGCGGGCCAAGGCGGCGCTGATCCTCGGGGGCGGGCTCACCCCGCCCAGCTTCGCCACCACCACGGCCGAGAAGGACGCCCGGCTGATCGTGGCCGCGGGGGAGCGGGCCGGGGTGCGGCTGGACGTGGCGGCCGCGGGCGCCGAGCGCTTCCGCCGGGCCGCCGAACAGGGCCACGGCGACGAGGACATGGCGGCCTCGTACTTCGCGAGCTTCGACCGCTGACCTCCCGCCGGGAGAACGCGAGCGGCCCGCTCCCGGACGAACCGGACGCTGTTGGTTAATCCGGGCCGTGCTGCTTCGCCCCGCCGACCTGTTCGGCGGGGCGAAGTGCTGCGAAGTGGCTGGTGCGGGTGCGGGCTCGGGGTGTTTTGGTGAGGTGGGCGTCGATGCGGGCGAGGTTGATCGCGGCACCCGTGAGCTGGTGCTGGAGACTGGTCTTCGCCTGGCCGCGGTAACGGGATCTGCGCAGTCCGCAGCGCAAGACGCCCTGGGAGATGGTGCCCTCGATCCCGGCGCGGATCTGGTAGCGGTCCTTCCACTGGTCGGTCTGCTGCTCGGCCCTGGCGGCCCGCAGAGCGTGGTGTTCGTCGTGGTGGCGTAGACGCAGCTCACGGGGCCTGCTGACGGGCGCGTCGAGGCACTGAGCCCGCACGGGACAGCGGCGGCAGTCGCTCACGGAGAACACCACCCGGATGACCGGGAGTCCTTGCTGGGAGAGCCGGTTGCTCCAGGTTCTACTGGTGTGACCACCCGGGCAGGTGACCCGTTTGGCGCCCCAGTCGATGGTGAACGCCTCCTGGTCATAGCCACTCGCGGTGCTCGTCTGGGTGCTCGTGTTGACCTGGACCGGACCGTGCAGGGCC